>CAZEBL010000110.1:0-9228 GCA_964510325.1 uncultured Melioribacter sp.
TCCGCCCGGGATATATTTCACCCACTAATTCAAAAAGCGAGCTTCAAATATAGAAGGGTATTAATAAAAAAGCAAGAAATGTTCTATAAGAATTTTAGAATTTTTAATGACCCCACAATTCCCTGTCCAGGCTTCGGTATTGTATGGCTTCACTTATATGATTTGCTAAAATGTTCTCTGTTCCTTCTAAATCGGCAATTGTTCTACTTACTTTGATAATCCTATCGAATGCTCTTGCAGATAAACCTAATCTTGTCATTGCCATTTTTAACAAATCCTCCGATGCCGAATCAATTCTACAAAACTTTTTCAATTCTTTAGTTCCCATATCTGCATTACAAAAAACATGATTTAGAGTTTCAAAACGTTTATGTTGAATCTCTCTTGCTTTTACAACTCTTTTACGGATCTCCTCCGATTTCTCTCCAACCGAACTGGAAGTAAGATCTTTGAATTTAACCGCCGGGACTTCAATGTGAATATCTATTCTATCTAATAATGGACCTGAAATTCTTGACATGTATTTCTGTATCTGAGCAGTATTGCAAGTACATTCTTTTGTTGGATCTGTAAAATATCCGCAAGGGCAAGGATTCATTGCGGCAGCAAGCATAAAGTTTGCTGGAAATTCAATCGACATTTTTGACCGGCTTATTGTTACTTTGAAATCTTCAAGGGGTTGTCTTAATACTTCTAGAACATTTTTTTTAAACTCCGGCAATTCATCGAGGAATAAAACACCATGATGAGAAAATGATACTTCTCCGGGTCTGGGAATTGAACCTCCACCAATTAAAGCTGCATCGGAAACTGTATGATGCGGACTTCGGAAAGGTCGTTCTGTAATCAATGCTTTATCTTTCGGTAGTATTCCAGCAACCGAATGAATTTTTGTAGTTGACAGTGCTTCATCAAAGGTTAATGGAGGTAAAATTGATGGAAGTCTTTTGGCAAGCATCGTCTTACCCGAGCCGGGAGGTCCTATCATTAGAATATTATGCCCACCTGCTGCAGCAATTTCTAGCGCACGTTTTACATTTTCCTGACCTTTTACATCAGAAAAATCCAATGCATAGGTATTAACTTGTGCAAATATTTCATCACGATCTGTTTTTACCGGATTAAAATTCGAGTTGTCGCTTAAAAACTCTACTACTTCATTAAGAGATTGAAGTCCAAAAACATCAATTCCTTCAACAATCGATGCTTCTTTGACCGAGTCGATTGGCAATATTAATTTTTTAATGCCTATTCTTTTTGCTTCAACAGCAATTGGTAATGCTCCCTTTATTTTTCTAAGTGAACCATCTAATGAAAGCTCTCCGAGGAATAAAACTTTTTCCAATGAATCATTATTTATTGACTCGTTAGCAGCAAGAATACCAATGGCAATAGGTAGATCGAAAGCACTTCCCTCTTTCTTAATATCTGCCGGAGCTAAGTTTATTGTAATTTTTTTAAGCGGGAATTCGAAGCCTGAATTTTTTAATGCAGCAGTAACTCTTTCTTTGCTCTCTTTTACAGCATTATCAGGTAAACCGACTATTGTGATTGATGGAAGTTGTTTTTCGCTATGAGTTTCAACTTCCACAAGGTAAGCATCAATTCCGAATGTAGCTGCAGAGAGAACTTTTGAAAACATTTCAGTTCTTTTTCTATTCTAATAGAAATCTACTAAAAAAAATATTAGGACGAAACTTTAATATTTGTGATTGTAAATAAAAAGCCCTCATTAAATGAAGGCTTTCATAAAGGCAAAAGGGGAGGTCTAATTAACACTTGTTATTTATTTAGTTATTTTTGTTTTGAGCAGTTTATTGAGGCCCTTAAAATTCCTCAATATGAACGCTATACTTAAAAATGCAAAAAATAATGAAGGATATTTCAACTCATCTTGAGTAAATGCTGTGAAAATAAAGATTATGAATCCTAAGACTCCAATTACTTGGCGGACAAATACATTACTACTAGGGATTACAAAACTTAGTACGAAAAAAATCAAGACCATACTAATCATTAATAATGTCATGATTCCTCCATTATGCTTTTATTTATAATCTAATTTAAAGACAGATGGCGTCTACGGTAGGGCCCCAACAATATGAGCATAGGCAGAGATAAGCGCATGGCCAATACCAAATAGGCCCACCTAAAGTACATAAAGTTAAACATGCCCCATACTGAACCCAGTGACAATTATCACCAGCTTCTTCCATAATCTTACTTAATAGATTCTTATTAATTGTAGTATTAATTTTTGCATAATTATTAAAGTTATTAAAGAATTTTTCAATATTGCAAGTTCTACAATTGTTATTTCCTTTTGCATTTATTAAATAGACAATTTCTGGAACTTTATTTTTAATTGAAGACGTGAGCTTTTTCAATTCAATATTCATAGCATCTAATTCCTCGCTAGAATATTTTAGAAGGTTTTTAATTTTTAATTCGTCCTCTTCTATATAAGCTTTTTTTAGTTCTAAGATATCAGTGAAGATTGATTCTGAGACGGCTGTGATGGTAACTTAGTATTATCTTGACAAGCTAGAAAAATAACAAAACATAATGATAGAAATAATAGTACGATAATTAAAGCTTTTTGTTTCATAATAACCCCCTAAAAAATAATTATTAATAGGCCTATTTTCCCCTTTTGCCCATATAAAATTTAAATATATATATTGTAATTGGCAAATTAATATGAGTATTATTGATTTTCTTTATTAAGGAATGCGAAAATATAATAGCATGTGAGTACTATTACACAATAATTGCTGAATTACTTAATGGAAGTGGCTTTGTTATACTTGTTAATATCAAGCATAAATTATATATAATAATAGTTTCAAAGTTGTAATAAGATTTTTAATTATAAAATTACTCAAGTACATTATTTAAACTTTCTTAAGAATTCTAATCTATCTTTTAGATTATCTACCGGGATTAGCAATTTATCTTTTCCATAAATAGCGTCATCACGGTTTGTAAAAACAAGTTCATAATCTTTACTCATAACAATTGCTTCTTCGGGACAAACCTCTTCACAAAAACCGCAGAAGATGCAGCGTAACATATTTATCTCAAATTTTTGCGGATATCTTTCCTTCTCAAATTCTGTTTCGGCTGCCTGGACTTCTATTGCAAGAGCCGGACAAACTCTTGAACATAATCCGCAAGCAACACATCTTTCCATACCATTTTTTTCCTGAACAAGAACTGGTCTTCCTCTATATGATGCTGGTGGTTCAAACTTTACTTCCGGATATTCCATTGTAACTTTAGGACGAAGCATGTTTTTAAAAGTAAGAATCATCCCTTTAACTATTTCTACAATGTAAATACTTTCAAAAAAATTTAGATCCTTTTTTCTTTTTTTATCTGTCATAACTGCCTTAAAATTTTTTTTCTATTATTAAATCATTTTACAAGTTAAATAACATGATTAGAACTGCAACCCAAACAATGTTTAAAAGTGCGAGAGGGAACATAACCTTCCACCCGATATTCATTAGTTGATCGTATCTAAATCTTGGTATTGACCATCTTACCCATAAGAACACGAATAATATAAAAATAGTTTTGAAAATAAATGCTCCAACTTGCAGAATAACAGTAAGAGTTTCGCTAAGACCAAGTTTATCGATATAAGGTATTTGCCAACCACCAAGATATAATGTTACAATCATACAACTTGCAATTATCATGTTAGCATATTCTGCAAGAAAGAAACCGGCAAATTTAAACGATGAATATTCAGTATGATAGCCACCAACCAGTTCAGGTTCTGCTTCAGGTAAATCAAATGGTAAACGGTTTGTTTCTGCAAATGCCGAGACTACAAATGTTATAAATCCGATTGGCTGTAGAATTATATTCCACATCCATCCGTATTGAGCATTTACAATATCTATTGGCCGAAGCGACTCTGCAAATAAAATTACACCGGCAATCGAGAATCCCATAGATACTTCATAAGAAATCATCTGAGCCGAAGATCTAACCCCGCCCAATAAAGAATACTTGCTACCAGAAGACCAACCTGCAAATGTAATTCCATATACGCCGAGTGATGTCAATGCAAGAACGTAAAGGATTCCAATATTTACATCAGCAACAACTAATTGAATATCGTAACCGAAAATATTTACAGATGGACCAAATGGTATAACAGCATAAGTTGCAAATGCAACAAACAGAGCAATGAACGGTGCAAGTGTATGAAGCGTTTTGTTTGCCGCATCAGGAATTATATCTTCTTTAACCAATAATTTAAAGACATCGGCAAATGGTTGAAGTAATCCCCTATATCCCACACGATTGGGACCAAGTCTGTTTTGAACCCAGGCACTTACCTTTCTTTCAAAATAAACAAGGTAGGCAACTGTTAAAAACATAATTGTAACAATAATCAGGATTTTAATTAAGGTGATGATAATAATTTCCCAAATACCCATTTCATTTTCTCCGATTAGACAGCAACAGTCTTTTTAATTTTTATTTGAGAACCGAGTTCACCAATTACATCATAATCTAACGAGTTAAATTCCTCAATACTTTTTGCAATATCGGCAAAAACTTCTTCTGCCATTTCATATCTTATTTTTAAATTCATTTGTGATGAAATAAGAGAAAGAATTTTCCAGCCTGGTTTTGCATCATACTTGTGACCTTGCATCCATCTGTCAAATTTAGTACCGAATTTATCCCAACGACTCATGTTCATCCCATCGAGTGCTCTATCCATTTCAACCGTTGAGACTGCCGGTCTAATTCTTTGAACTCTTCCCTGGAAGTTAACAAAAGTGCCATTCTTTTCTGCATAAGAAGATGAAGGAAAAACAATATTAGCTAACTGAGTAGTTCTATTGAAATTGGTAGCATGAACTATTAATAGATTAAGCTTCTTTAGAGCTTCTTCCCATTCACTATTTATTGAGACTAAATCATCTTCTATTAAATATAGAGCTTTAATTTTTCCTTCTTTGATAGAACGGAGAATACCTTCAAGGTTCATACCGTTTTGAGTAGGTTTTACTCCTACTAATTTAGCCCCTAGTGAATTTGGAGTCTTATCTTCTCTTATTAATATTTCATCTTGATCACCCGGTAGATTGTGTTCTACAAAATCAATATTACTGACTCCTAATGCTTTTGCTAACTTAACCAAAGTAAAATTATCTTCGCAAGTTGCAAATGGAGAACCGATGAATGCAATTTCGCTTGCTTTAAATTCTCTTAGATATTCTGCTGTCTTTGAGATAGCAACTAACCAATCAACTTTTTTCAATCCATCATTTTCCCTAAGAAAAGTTCCATCTACTCTATTGTTAGCATTTACAAATTTGAAAGTGTTCAATCTACCATTATCGCACATCCAATAACTATTTACATCTTCATTATGTCTTGGGGTTAGTCTGAGGATCTCATTATTACGGACCCAGATTTCAGTATTACAACCACGTGAGCACCCAATACAGATTGATTTAGTTGACGACATTTCCCAGACACGTGATTTAAATCTAAAATCTTGATTAGTAAGAGCTCCAACTGGGCAAATATCAGTTGTATTCAATGTATAAGGATTATCGAATGATTCACCCGGGAAAGTAGTAATGGTAACACGATCGCCGCGTTTAACAAATGTAAGTTGATTGGCTCCGGCAATTTCATCGGAGAACCTGATACATCTTGAACAAGAAATACATCTATCGCCATCAAATTTAATGAATGGTCCGAGTTGAACACGCTTCTCTTTTCTAACTTTCATTTCCTCAAAACGGCTTTCACCTTTGCCGTGAGCATAAGCATAGTCTTGCAATTTACATTCGCCGGCTTCATCGCAAATGGGGCAATCGAGAGGGTGATTAATTAAGATAAATTCCATAACAGCATTTCGTGCATCAAGAGTTTTTTGAGATTTAGTATGAACAACCATTCCTTCAGCAGCAAGAGTTGAGCACGCAATAACAAGTTTGGGCATTTTTTCTACTTCAACAAGACAAACACGGCAATTACCCGAAACGGATAATTTTGGATGCCAGCAGAAATGAGGTATATCAATATCAGCTGCTACTGCAGCTTCAATTATTGTTTGCCCTTGTTTAAATTCTACATGTATATCATCAATTGTTAAGTATGGCATTTCTCTTCCCTTTTTTACGCGACAAGTTGAAGCAATAAATTCTTTGGTGATAAAATTACTCTTTTGAGAGTACCATTTTCAAATTTATCTGATCTATCGAAAATTTCGTTAGATATTTCTCTAATTTCCTGTGAAGTTACAGAATGAATTTTTCTAATAGTCTCTTCTACCGACTTAACCTTATTGAAATAGATCATCGATTGAGCAATTCTAAGCATTCTATTAGTAGTACTTTCGAGACTAAGGAGCATATTACCAATCAAATACTCTTTAGCCCGGTTAAGTTCCTTTTCACTTACTTTTTTACTTTTTATTTTTTCTATCTCTTCAAATATAAGACTTTGTGCTTTATAAACGGAACTTTCATTTGTAGAAAGATAGATACCAAATGTCGAAATATCATAAAATGAATTTAAAAAAGAATTGATCTGGTAAGCTATTCCATTTTCTTCTCGAATTTTTTGAAATAACCTTGAGCTGCTTCCTTCTCCTAATATTTGGGATAATATATTAACTGCAATTCTTTTTTTATCTTTTGTTCCATAAGTCGGGCGACCGATTATATAATGAACTTGTTGAGTATCCTTTTCTACAAAAAGATCGGATGCAGGAACCAACTTTAATTCCCTTTTATCTTCGCGTCTGGATCTCATTTCTTTGGTAATATACTTTTCGGTTAGCTTAAGTAATTGATTATGGCTTACATTACCTGATGCAACTATATAAAAATTTTCGAATGTATAATGATCTTTTACAAACCCTAATAAATCTTTTTGAGTAAAGGAACGCAAATTTTTTTCTGTACCGATTATCGGCATCCCAAGAGTGTTACCAGCAAAAACATTGCTTTCAAATTTGTCGAATATAAGCTCATCTGGAGAATCTTCAATATCATACAATTCATCAATTACAACTCTGGATTCTTTTTCAATTTCGATTGGATTAAAAACAGAATGCTGGATCATATCAGCTAAAACTTCAAAAGTCTTATCAATATGCTGCGCAAGTCCTCTTCCGTAAAAGCAAGTATGTTCTTTCGATGTGAATGCATTCAAATAACCGCCTAATGATTCGATATCTTCAGCGATTTTTTTTGCTGACCGCTTTTTTGTCCCTTTGAAAAACATATGTTCAAGAAAATGACTGATTCCGTTATTGGTTTCATTCTCATCCCGAGAACCTACATTAAACCAGAAACCAAGTGAAAATGATTTAACCTCTGTTATCTTTTCGGTTATTACTTTTATTCCGCTTGGCAGTTGTGTGATTTTTATATTATTCAAAGAGGATTTCTTTACAATTTATCTTAAAAATGTGGGACAAATATAGAGATATGAACCACGGTTTTCAAATGCCGGGCTAGTGATAATTAATAGAGGGAGCAGGATAATTTCCCCCTAATTTATTTTCTTGGTAGCCTTTCCAGGTATGAACTTGTACTTAATACTGCAAAGCTATTAATATTTTGCAAATCGCTTAATGAATTACAATTTAAATAACTCATCGCACTTCTAAGCCCGTCGGAAATTCCATTAATAACATTTTTAACTGCACCTTTATAAGGAACAAGAGTTTCTTCACCTTCAATAAATTCGTTTTTCATTTTAACGCCAAATGAAGCAGAACCACGGTACTTTTTCCAGAGCTGGTCGTTGTATTTAATTACTTCACCCGGAGTTTCTTTTGTTCCGGCTAACATTCTACCAAGCATAACAACATCTGCACCACATGCAAGTGCTTTAGCAACATCGCCCGGACTTTTAATTCCACCATCAGCAATTAAAGCAATATCGAGTTTGTTTTCCACTTTAGTGAAATAGACATTAAGAAGAGAAGAAACCTGGCCAATGCCAATTCCAGTTTGAACAGATGTTGTACATACGCTTCCACCGCCAATACCGATTCTAACTGCATCTGCCCCGGCATCTACAAGTTGTTTTAATGTGGATCCGTGAGCTATATTACCAACAATTACTTTTACTTTGTATTTACTTTTAAGCTCTTCACATTTTTTTAATACATAGGCATTATTTGCATTTGCTGTATCGATGCAAATTATCATATTTTTTTCTGCAAGATTTTCTATTAGACTCTCTTCCGCTGATAAACTGATTGATACAGCTTTTATTCCTTCCAGATTTTTTTCATTGGTTAACAGATCATTTAAAGATGAATTGAATCTATTAAGGATACCAATACAGCCAAGATTTGTTAATTCTTTAGCCATTTCAAGTCCTGTTACTGTATCCATAGGACTGGAGATTACCGGGACGGTAAGTTCCTGACCGATAAAGGAAGACTTTGTATTAACTTCATTTCTTGTTTTAACCCGGGAAATTTCGAGCGGGATTAGACTAATATCATCGTATGTAAGTGAAAGTGAATAATTGTTCAAATCTTTCTTTGAATAGATTTTCATATTCGTCCTCAATTAAGATTAATCAAATATTTTACTACAATCGAAACGGTGCAAACATACAAAAAATATCAATAATGTTTTTTGTATAAAGTAATTTTTATAATTTGCAAAAACTTTTTATAATAAACGGAACTCTTATGACATCTATCGAAACTTCTAAAGAGAAAAAACAATCATGGAAATTTCCAAAAGATTTCTGGCTTGCCAATTTAATGGAATTATGTGAACGCGCTGCTTATTACGGATTTTTTATTGTACTTACTCTTTACCTTACAGACATAGTTGGTTTTAATGATAAAGAGACAGGAATTGTTGCGGGGATATTTTTTGCTGGGCTCTATTTCCTCCCTCCATTTGTGGGCGCAATAAGCGATAAGATCGGGTTTAAAAATGGATTGATAGTTGCCTTCTCTTTATTAACGATAGGATATTTTTTGCTTGGAGTATGGCATTCAAAATTGCTGGTAATATTATTTCTATTTATTGCAATGATTGGAGGATCTTTTATCAAGCCGCTTATTACCGGTACAGTAGCAAAAACAACAAATGAAGATAACCGTGCAAGAGGTTACGCACTTTTTTACTGGGTGGTTAATATCGGTTCATTCAGCGGTAAAACGTTTGTACCTTTTATACGTCAGGGACTTGGCCTGGAATATGTAAACTT
>CAZEBL010000111.1:0-9222 GCA_964510325.1 uncultured Melioribacter sp.
AGTATCTGCATAAAGCATTTCGGGTTTACGGCGCGAATTAAATTTTGTGTACTTATTCAATATGTCTGCAATTTCATTGGAGTATTTATTACCGAACTGCTGTTCTGCCCATTGGCGCGAATACTCAGGTAAATCCGATGCATCTATTTTTTCTGGATCCCAGGCATAATCAAGAATGAATTGAGTGGGGAATTCCATCGGTTTGATATCACCAACATTAACAATCCATATTTCCCGTGCACCATATTCGTATGCAAGGTTCATTTGTTCCCATACACGTTCTATCTGGTTGGTGTTTAGCCATTTGTAATTGCGGGGTCCACCTACAAAATCGTAATGGTAATAAATTCCATAACCACCTTTACGTGGCGGATCTGATAATTTAGGAAGTAATCGGAGATTACCCCAATTGTCGTCGCAAAGTAAAAGTGTCACATCGTCTGGAACGCGCATTCCCTTTTCATAATATTCCTGAACTTCCTTATACAATGCCCACACCTGTGGAATTGTAGTTACATCCTTACCGGTAACATCTTCAATTATTTTTCTCTGGTCTGCAACAATTTTTTCGAGTAGAGAGACATTTGCTTCCGGACTCATAGCTTCATCGCCATCGCCGCGCATTGCAAGCGTAATTACACTCTCGTAATTACCCATTCTTTCAATGCCATCTCTCCAGAATTTTCTGAGCGCGCTCTCGTTTTTCTCATAATTCCATGGACCTGATCCATAACGCCGCCATTCGTCATGAGCACGCATCATCGGTTCGTGATGTGATGTGCTGATTACAACCCCGTATTCGTCTGCAAGTTTAGGACTAACCGGATCATCATCATAAAATGCACTACCCCACATTGCCGGCCATAAAAAGTTTCCACGTAGCCTTAGTATCAATTCAAAGACATGTTCATAAAATTTACTGTTGAATCCGCCAAACTTTTTCTGCGACCATCCGGATAGTGCCGGAGCTTCATCATTAATAAAAATTCCTCTGTACTTTATTTTGGGTTCGCCTAATGTAAATCGGGTTAGTAAAATGTAAATGTTCTGTTTTTTCTTAACAGGAACATCAGCCCACCAATACCATGGCGATACACCAATCTGTTCGGAGAGATTATAGATGCCGTAAATTGTACCGCGTTTATCGCTACCGGAAATAACTAATGCACGACCTACATTTGGAAAAGGTTTGTCCACTACCTGAATTAAAAAAGATTCCCGCTTACCAATAATTTCCCGAACATCAATTTTGTCCTCATCAATTAATTTATCAATTAAGGGATTATTTCCAAGTGTTCCAATAAGTAGAATTTCTTTTGAAGTAGGAATAGAATCAAAAAATAAGTTGGCTTGAGCACCGCTTACATTTCTAATATCGGTTTGAAGATGTTTAATTACCCGATGAACACCCGGGAAATCTTCTTCACTTATTATGATGGGTGCGGACTTTCCTTGCTCAACTAATGTAAAACTTCCTTTTACTTTTTTTGTTGAAACGTAAGAACTCTTATCTATTGAAAAAGAGAAATGATTTGAAATGAAAAAAAATAATAGGATTACCACAATGATTGGTTTTTTCATATCAATCCTGTTATATGATTTACAAATATTTACTTCTCAAAATCATCTGTGCGGAATGGCGAAGCCGGCAGCCCTTCCTTGTTATATAGATTAGCTCCTTCCGGATTATCAGCCCAGGCATAGCGTACAGCAACTGGATTTTGAATCTGATCATTCCACACAACAACTTTATTCTTTACAATTTTTGCATTAGCCCATATAAATTTTTTGTCTGCACCGGCAATAGCAAATTGTTTTAGTTCTCCATTCTTCGCAATTAAACCACCGCCAATATGTTCGAATGTCAATTCAATGGTGTTTCCTTTTACTTTCATCGATTTATAGATCGGACCTGAGTAAACAATATTTTTTTCTTTATATGCCAGCTTTCTTGCAGCAAGAGCCAATCTTTTTCCAACATCTTTTTTGTTGAGAGGATGAATATCGTTCCATTCACCAATATCAATAATAACCGCCATACCGGTATTCGGAACAGATAACGATTTGAGCTGGGACTCTCTTAATAATGCCCAATTACTTTCAGAAGGTTGACTCTGTGCTTCCATAAAATTTGCAAGCTGAACAAACAGGAATGGAAATTCCCCCTGTTTCCATTTATTACGCCAATCCGAAATTAGAGTTGGAAAAAGTTTTCTATATTCTAATGCTTTATTTGGAGCAGTATTAGATTCCCCTTGATACCAGATAGCACCTTTTATTCGGTAATTTAGAAGTGGATGAATCATTGCATTATACAATCCCAATGGTTTCCATCTAATAAAAGTTTGACTACCAAGCGGTTCCATGGTTGCACCTAATTTGAATTGCCACTCACCTTTCAGATCGATCGTATCATTCTCTATAATTAATTGATAAGGTTTATCGGGGAAGAAACCGCCTTTACCCGAATTATTAACCAAGCGAACAGCAATTATATTTTCACCTTCACGTAAAAAATTTGCCGGAACATCATACCAGCGTGGAGGATATTGATATGTAACATTACCAACAAATTTTCCATTAACAAATGTTGAATCCGCATCAACCAATCTTCCCAAATTTAGTTTTGCATTTTTACCGGAATAAGATTGAGGTAGAGTTATTTTTTTTCTGAACCATACCACTCCGTTAACATTTCCTATTTCATTATCTGCCCAGAATCCGGGAATATTCATTGTTGACCAGTTCTCTGTATTTAAATTTGGATCCGACCATTTTAATGAATCCTTATAACCCAAATCTTTTTGATCAAGCTGAGAATACCATGCTTGAATTCTTTGCTGATCGCTCGATTCAATCTGTTTGATTAATGAACTGTCTTTAAATTTTTGTGCTTCGTTATAATAGTGCGGAAAATTTTTCAATGTCTCTTCGCTAATCCATGCTTCAGCCGGAGAACCGCCAAGACTTGTATGAATAAGTCCGATTGGTATTTTATACTTATCATAAAGATCCTTTGCAAAAAAGTAAGCTGCGGCAGAAAAATTAAGAACAGTTTCCGGATTAGCAGATTGCCATGTTCCGTTATCAAGATCTTCATGAGCTATGTTGAAATCATATTTCTGAGGAACTGCAAACTGACGAATGAAATTATTTTGTGAATTTGCAATATCGGTTTCGTAAAGAGGATAAACACGCCTCATCGGCAATTCCATATTTGATTGACCAGAGCAAACCCATACATCGCCAATTAAAATGTCTTTAATTGTAATTGAGTTACTTGCATCAATTTTCATTTCGAATGGGCCACCTGCTTTCAATTTAGGTAGAGTAATATTCCACTCCCCTTTTTCATTCGCCTTGGTCTTGTACTTTGATTTGTTGAGTTGAACAGTTACCGCTTCATCGGGCGATGCCCATCCCCATATATTAACTTTTGAATCACTCTGCAACACCATGCCATCGCTAATTAGTCTTGGTAATCTAACCTGACCAAAAACTCCAATGGTAATTAGAAGAGTTATAAGAAATGTAATTCTGAGAAAACTAATTCTGGTTTTCATTGGATATCTCCAACAATAATTTCAATAAGCTTAGAAAGAAAGCTAAATATATTTTATTACTTGTTCAGATTGTATATTCTGAAATTTCCGCTTACCTGTAATAACCCTAACATAGTTAACAGTCCGTTATAGTATCTGTAATGTCCGGTCGGCATTTTTAATTCCCATAATTCACGCACAAATTCTTCTCGTATATCAATATCGGAAGCGAGTGCCGCAACAGCATTCATTGCTACGAGACCTTCACTATGGTCGGGAAATAATTTTTTCCCATCGAGTGTGAACAAACTTCCATAGTCTTTTATACCTTGTGAATAAAAGAAGTTGAGCAACCTATTTGATTGTTCAACTGCCCATTCATCTTTAGCAAACCACAGGTAGTCAATTGCAACATTCATTGCAACACGCCATGCATCATACTGAAAATTGTTGTGACCACCACCCCACCGATCAATCGGTGTTCCGTCAAAGTTCGAGTAGTCCGGCGCTAAACCTGTTTGGGGATGAACGGCTCTTTTCAAAAAACTTCTGCTTGTATCTGCAGCATCTTTCCAGAAATTATTTTCTTTATCTGCCCACAAAGCCCACAGTTCATAATAATGAGGAACATGATATGAAGGATCAGTAAAATCATCCGCTTCGCCGGAAGGAACAAATACAACCTGTTTATTTTTCTTGTTGAACATGTTTGTTACAACATTACGTTCGTCTGAATATTCCTTTTTATAAAGCATTGCATCCAGAATTTTTTGTGCTTCGTAACGATAATTAAAAATCCCCTCGCCATCACCCCAACGTGCAGATGCAAAGAAGAGAGTCATAACAAACCAGACTTCACCATCGGAAGCAGAGTTTTCACTTATTTTAGTTCCATCGGCTCTGCAATGCCATGCAAAATAATCTTTATGCGGTCCGCTCTGATGCTGCATATAGGTCTTTGCCCATTTCCACAAACGATCGAATTCCTCTTTCTTATCAAGCTGAACGGTTATCATCATTCCATAAGACATTCCTTCTGTACGGACATCATTATTATTTATATCTAATATGTAAGCCATATCATTTCCAACGGGGTAATAAACGCGTTCATTTTTATCATCGCCATAAAAAAGCTGGTTGAATGCATTATCAATTTTCTGTTTTACTTCTTCTTTAGATAATCCTAAAAGCTCTACAAAAAGATTTGGATAAACTCCCGAATGGAACGAACCTTTATTCTGATTTTTATTCCCCATTAAACCGCAACCCATTAATAATAGAATGGCAAATGAAAGTATTAATAACCGTTTCATATTATTCTCAATTTATTTAAGCTGATTTAACTATTTCATCAGAATAAGTTTTTTAACCTGGCTGAACTGACCAACATTTAATTTATAGAAATAAATACCCGATGTAAGATGCGGAACATTCAATTTTACATTATGAGTACCGGCATCAAATTCTCCTTCGGCAATCTTCATTACAACTTTACCGAGCATATCAATCAACTCCAGACGGATATAATTTCTTTGCGGCAAGCTGAATGAAATTGTTGTTGAAGGATTAAACGGATTTGGATAATTCTGTAACAGCTCGAATTCGTCGGGCAAATTATCCGTATCATTAACTGACACAACTTTATCCCCGGTAATAAAACTTGCGACTGTTGAATAATCACTTGTGCCTTTATCATTTGTAGCACTAACGCGCCAGTAATATCTTGTATTCGCTTCAAGTGTTTTAGTTTGCATAGTTGTATCAGCAATTGTAGTATCAATAACAGTCGATGAAAAAACAGAGTTTAGAGAAACCTGAACTTTATAAGAAATAGCAGAAGGAGAAGCTCGCCAGATTAAAATTGGATTTCGAGGTTGATCGACTACAAGATTAGGAGAAACAACAGCTGGAATTTTAGGTCCAAGTATGAAATTACGCAACCATTGCATAGCGGGACGTTCTGCATTCCGCTCGTCAATTAAAAAAGCATATGATTGCCATATCTCATAAATCATATATCCCCATAATGTAATTCCTTTAACGCCCGGGTTATCCCAGAAAATCGGAAAGTATGTTCTATAACCTTGTAATTGATTATTATCATCAGCGTCATTATAATCAAATTCTGTTATATAGACCGGCAATCCGGTTGCAACAAGTCTATTAAGATTACTCTGAAGAACGGTAGGTGAATTGCCCTTTAATTCAAACGAATGGCCCTGAATTCCAATGCCGTCAATTAAGCCGCGGACTTTTAATGTGTCAATAATCTTAAGGTAATTAGTCGTTTCAGTATTACTATGTAAAATATTATATTCATTTATTAAGAGCTCGGTGCCAGGCGGCATATATTGTCTTGCAAGCTGGAATGCAGTAATTATCCAATCATAACCTGTAGCACCATCACCACCAAGAGCCGCTTTGTAATTAACACGGTTACTCTGTCCATCTGGCGGTGCATGAATCGGTTCGTTAACTACATCAACCTGATTCATAAGAGGATATCTCTGCCCGACCAATCTAAACCATTCTTCTATTTGTGCTCGCTGTTCGGTTGTACTAAGACTGCTAATCCATGCCGGTGATTGCTGCCCCCAGACAAGTGTATGATGCTTATACTTAAATCCATTAGTAATTGCATAATTGTATGCAAGATCGAGTGAGGTCCAGTTATAATTATCTTTTGAAAACTCAACACTCTCCCACTTACCGGCATTTTCCGGTGTAACTTGATTAAAATACTTTGTAAAATTTGTTCTAATGGTGTTACGGACACAACAACCCAAAAATTTGTCTTTACCGGCAGCCAAAGGTTGCGATAAGATTTCTGTCTGAAACCCTCCGATAAAGAAAATAAACAAAGCTGTTATTGATTTATGATTTATTGTTAATGAGCGTGTTAAGTTTTTTATCAACCCGTTGATATAAAAAATTGCGTTTTGATTTTTCATGGTTATATCCCTGGATAATTATATGAATCTATGTTTAGATATGAAAGAATTCATTTGAGTAATATAAATTTCTTTGTATCAGAAAAATTTCCGGCTCGTAAATTATATAAATAAACTCCACTTGATAACTCTAAATTCTGCACTCTGAATTCTACATTATACCTCCCCGGCTGCTTGAATTCATTTACTAATGTTGCAACTTCTCTGCCAAGTAAATCGTAAACTTTTAATTGAACATGGCTGTAAGACGCAATCTGATAGTCTATAACAGTACTTGGATTAAAAGGATTAGGGTAATTCTGATAAAGCGAAAAATCTTCCGGGATATTTTCGTTGCCGGCAAGATCTGTTGAGATTTTTACCAAATCATTAATTGCTTTATTTAAATCATTAAAAGAATTTTTAAGTGATGTATGTGCAGGAGAATATGTTGAATATGTCTGCAAAAAAGCATTTTGTGCCGAATTAAGAGCATTAGAATAATTCGTCCATGATTGGGTTGTATATTCAGATTCATTTAATGAGGCTACATATTTCAACAAGGAATCTAATTTATTGTAATAGATTCCGACATCAACAACGGCATAAAAAGCTGGTTTACACTGGTTGTTAGCTGTCCATAATGAAGTGGACTCATTTGTTACAAATGTATATTGATCATTCAACCCATCTTTTGAAACGCTGATGATTTTACCTCTTCCCGAGTAATAACTCCTTTCAACAAAACATTTAAATAATTGTGCATACTGATTTGCTTGCTGCGCAAGTAAAGTTTCTGAAGGATTTGCACTGTATGTTCTGACATCCAATTCAGTAACAGCCATTTCATTACAGATCGGTTCAAATTTATTATAGGATGCAATCCATTGCGAAGCAGTAGGAGTAGAAGTGGAATTATGCTCCTGCATACCTATACCATCTAAAAATCCGGCTTGAAAAATCGGGGTGCAAAGCCGAACAATTCCATTAGCTTTATTAGCAACATGTGTGCTGTAGTCATTGTAATAAAGTTTAATTTGTGTTTCACCATATTGGATACAATATTTTCTTGTAAATTCAAACGCCTTCATTATATAACTATTATCCCCAAATGTCTGATACCATTCGCTATCGGTTGTCCTGTCGCTACCATTGTCGTTTATGGCTTCATTAACAACATCCATAGCAGAAAGTAAACCGGGCCATCCTTCATGTAATAAGCGAATTACCTCCTTTATATAATTCTCCATTCTCTCTTTCATTTTTTCTTTGGATAATCTTGCACCGGAGGCTGAATAGCCCGTTCTGAAAAATGCGGTGCCCGGAGTTTGACTGTGCCAAACAAGTGTGTGCCCTCTGAAAGTAAAGCCCTGTCTCTTTGCCCAATTTAGCTGGGCAATAAGATTACCATTAAACTTAACCACAGGATGTGTATCCGCATAATCTTTATCGGCAGCCGATGCAGCGTTATATGCAGCAGCACTTGCGTTTAAATCAACTGTATATTGCGGTTTCATATTGTTACCGGGGGACATACTGTTCATGTGAAACTTAATAAGCTGACCACCATAAGGTGATACAACAGCAGACTGACCGGGAACGGGAGGATCATCGGGAAAACCTATATGAGGATAGGAAAGTAGGCAACCAATTTTAAAATCATTTTTGAAAACATCTTTTAGTGCCGGTACATCTGTTTGTGGAACGCCGGTTTGGGCTTGAGCAGAAATTGTAATTATTAGAAAGACAATATTTGTTATTACAATTCTTTTATGGTTTGTATTTAATTTTATCATTATAACTCTGTTTACAATTATTAAATCGTTTAAAAAAACAGCCCCAAAAAATCGGGGCTGTTTTAATTTGTTTTTACTTCTTGTAAACACCTTAATTATATTCTAATCAAGGTGCTACTACTATCATAAAATTTTTTATGATAGTATAAACAGCCGATTACTTAAGAAGCGTTAACTTTTTAACACTTACAAAATCTCCGGCTTTCAATTTGTAGAAATAGATTCCCGATGCAAGGTTAGTAGCATTGAAATTAACCTTATGGTTACCAGCTTCGAAAACACCGGAAACCAATTCTTTAACAACTCTACCCAGAATATCATACACAACAAGATTTACTTCGCCGCTCTTTGGCAATGCGAATTCAATTGTTGTAGTAGGGTTAAATGGATTTGGATAGTTTTGATTAAGTGCATATTCTGTTGGTAATCCTTCAACTTCTTCAACCGATGTAATTGGAGGAATAGTTATAGGATTGCCAAGATCAACTTTCAAATCATAGAAATTAAGAGCTGTTGCTTTATTCGGGAAGAATGCAAAGTTAACCGAATTAAATTTAGTTACCGGTAGTGGTGATTTGCCATCGATTATTGTTCCTGCCCAGTAATATGATTTATCTGTTTTGATCAGGTATTGTTTAATTTCCATTCCACCTGTTTTCGGTTGAATTGAAATTGCGAAATCATAAGTACCTGCACTGGCAACTGCGTTCTGTGGAAGCTGAAGCTGGGTACTTAAAGGATAATTATTTTGACCAGTATGAATTAACCATGTACCATTAACAACACCACCAAAACTTCCGTACCTGTTTGTCCACCATTCAGCAGCACCATTTTTTCCACTTGGTGGTAAGAAGAGGTAACCGGAAGTATTATTTTCGCTGGTTGACCAAACTCTATTGGTAAGTGTACCGGGTGTTTCTGTGTAGAACAATCCGTAACGCAAGCTATTGGCAA
>CAZEBL010000112.1:0-9142 GCA_964510325.1 uncultured Melioribacter sp.
GATCAACTTCAACTCTGGTTGGGCGGACTATCTCGTCCATGCTGATTATCGGGTGGTTAACGGTGGCTTTCAATTTAGTCTAGCTTTACTTTGTTCGATAGTTCGTTTGTATCATCTTTACGGATTGGAAAATGTTCGGATAGAATGTTTCCAATTCTTTCAATTCCTTTTATAATACCGCTCGAAAATTTTCCTTCTCTAAAATTATTCTGAATTTCATCTCTCACTTTATCCCATGTATCCTGAGGGACTTTACTGTTAATTCCTTCATCAGCAAGAATATAAAATTTTCTTTCACCTAATAGAAGGAAAATCAATATACCGGTTTTATCTCGTGTGCCGGTCATCCCTAATTTTTTAAATTCCTTCTCGGCAAGTTCTCTTACTTCTTTTTTAAATTCGAACAACGAACGTTTTTCTCTTATAGATATTCTAATCTCGCCAGAAGTGTTCTGTTCCGACTTTTTTATCTGATTGGAAATTCTAAGAAAGTCGTCATCGCTGAAAAAATTATATATAAATCTGTTTTTCATTTTCAAACCTATGCAAAGATAAAGGAAGGCAAATTTAAATGAAACAAACCGATGTGCTATTTTTATTATATTTGCAGTGACTTTTATAACAAATTATGGTGAATATAAAATGCACAAAGTAGTATTACTAAGACATGGCGAAAGCGAATGGAATAAGTTAAATCTTTTTACAGGGTGGACAGATGTCGATCTATCTGAAAAAGGTCTTAATGAGGCCCACGAAGCCGGCAAAACACTTAAATCCGAGGGCTACAAATTTGATGTTGCGTTTACATCTGTTCTTAAAAGAGCAATTAGAACACTTGATATTACTCTTGACGAGATGGACTTGATGTGGATTCCTGTTATTAAAAACTGGAGATTAAATGAAAGACATTACGGCGCTCTACAGGGATTGAACAAATCTGAAACTGCAGAAAAGTATGGAATGGATCAGGTTAAATTGTGGAGAAGAAGTTACGATGTTCCACCTCCGGCTTTAGATGAAAATGATGATCGTTATCCCGGTAAAGATCCTCGTTACGCTGATCTTGACAAAAAAGATATTCCGTTTACCGAAAGTCTTAAATTAACTGTTGAGCGGTTTTTACCATACAGGCATGAAACAATAGCTCCTGTAATTAAGAGTGGTAAAAAAGTTATTATTACAGCACACGGAAATAGTTTGCGTGCTCTGGTTAAATACCTGGATAATATTTCTGAACAGGAAATTGTTGAATTAAATATTCCAACTGGAATTCCACTGGTTTATGAACTTGACGCCAGCTTAAAACCAATTAAGCATTATTATCTTGGAGATCAGGAAGCTATTAACGCTGCTATAAATGCAGTTGCTAAACAAACCGAAAAAAAATGATTTTGCCCCGTTAATTACCCCTCAATTTAATAGAGGGGTAAATTAGGGACGGTCAAAGGTGTTGCATAACAATTAGATAAAATTTAATATTGTAGCGTAGAAAGGAGAAAATAGATAGTTATTTCTACTGTAACAGACACAAAGGGAATTATTTTATGAGACGCATAATTCTTGTTTTCTCCTTTTTTATTATTTCCTTCACTAATATTCAATCCCAGACAGTAATTGGAAAGTATGCAGGTGAATTTCTTGCTCTTGGTGTTGGCGGGCGTGCTCTTGCTATGGGAAGTGCTCATACTGCAGTTGTTAATGATGTTACTGCCGGTTACTGGAATCCAGCGGGATTAGCACGTATTAATTACCCGCAATTTTCTTTAATGCACGAAGAACATTTCGGATCGCTTGTAAATTATAATTACGGTGCAGTTGCTATTCCGTATGGTAACGATATGAGTTTCGGATTAAGCGTTATCCGCTTGAGTGTTGATGGAATTCCCGATACGCGAAATGCTCTTTATGATGCAAATGGTGATGGCGTTCTCGATATTCACAAAGACCGGCTCGACTATTCAAAAATTTCAGAATTCAGCAATACCGATTGGGCAGTCTATCTTACTTTTGCAAAGAGGCATTCGGATAATTTTTATTGGGGTGCAAATGTAAAAATTATAAGAAGAGATCTTGCAGAGTTTGGTGCAACCGGAATTGGTTTTGACGTCGGTGCGTTTTATATGCCGTATGAAGATTTGTATATCGGTGCAAATATTCAGGATGTTACAACAACATTAGTTGCATGGAGTACAGGACGAAATGAATTGATAACTCCGACTGCAAAAATTGGTGCTGCATATGCGTTCAATTTCTTGGGTGGTAAAATTATGCCGGCAGTCGATTTCGACTTACGGTTTGAAAATAGAAAATTTGCTTCAACTTTTAATTTTGGACCTGTTAGCTTCGATCCGCATGCTGGTCTTGAGTATAACTACAAAAATATTTTTGCAGTCCGTGCCGGATTCAACGATGTAAAACAATTCACCCTTGGCGCGGGAATTTATTTACCCAAACTTCAGATCGATTATTCATTTGCAAGATTCAGCCAATCGGAATCCGATCGGCTTCCGGATTCACATCGTATTTCACTTATACTTACACTTGAAGAACCAAAATTTTTAAGAGACGGAAATTAATCCATCTCTAATTTATTTTATGAAAAGACTATTAATAGTTTTTTTTCTTACACTAATTCTTTATTCGTGTTCACCTTCATTAAATTCTATTTTCAAATTCGATTACCCTTTAACCCAGCAAAGAGCATATTCAAAAACAACAAATATTTCTGTTAAGCTCCCGGATGGCTGGTTTACAGCGGAGGATAATGAATACAAATGTATTGATCTCTGGCTGGTCAGCAACGATTATAAACAATCGCTTAACTTTTCTTTAGTTCATGTTGATGAAGCGACAAGAAAAAATATTTTGCAGAACGGAATTGAAAGATTAGCCACGTTCAGTAAAATTTCCGTCAAAGCCAGAATGGGTAAATCATTTAAAGGATTTTTTAACGAAGAGGTTTTTGAATTAAACGGCAAACGTTTTTCTGCTTACGAATATGAAAATGAAGACGGCATTATTAACCGTGTTGTTCTGTTTGAGCATAAAAACAATTTTTATGAATTAACCTCAATTTCCAAAGAATCCGGTAATTATGAGCAATTACGGGTAATTCAAAATACAGTGCTTACCTCATTAAATTAATTTATCTTCAGGCAACATTTCGTCAACTTATGCATCTTTAATATAAAGCGGAAATAAATTTTTGGGTGAACAGCTCGAAAATATTATTGATTTCACACTTACGTATAATCAGTATAAGCGCCATTTATTTAATTATACGCTTAAGATGGTTAACGACCGGCTTACGTGTGAAGATATAATTCAGAATGTATTTTTAAAGTTATTTGAAAATTTGAAACGGATCCGTAACGCAGAAAGTATCCAGTACTGGCTGTTTAGTACAGTCCGTAATGAGATTTATTCGTATTACCGGAAAAAGAAAGTTAGAATCGATCAGTTCGGTTCTGATGATACAGATGAAATTGATATTGAGTCACCGGACAAAATTGAAAATGATCTGGACAATAAAGAGATGAACGAGATTATTCTTAATGAGCTTAAAAAAATGGCAATTGATCAGAGAGAAGTTTTTTTACTTAAAGAGTATGGTGGATTAATCTACAAAGAGATTGCAGAAGTTATGAACATTGATGAGGAGCTTGTAAAAAGCAGATTGTTTAAGACAAGACAGAAGTTAATTAAACGATTATCAAAAATAGTTATGGAGTAATTATGCTGAGTGATGATATGAAAATAATAATTGATCAATATTTTGATGGTGAGCTTGATAAAAGCAAAGAAGCTTTTCTTTTCTCCGAACTTTCTGTCAACCAGGAAAGTAGAGATTATTTCAAGCGGGTTAATAAATATAAAAATGCTATTCAGGGCACCTACGAAGATTTTCCGGCATCGTTAGAAAGAAAAATCTTTAGCTCTGTAAGAGGACTTAGTGAAAAACCATATCGCAAAAGTAGATTATTTCCTTTGCTTTCATATTCACTTGCGTTGGTACTTCTCATTATCGGGTTGTTTATGTTTTTAGAAGTCCGCGAGTACCGAAAAGAAATTCAATTAACATCCCGACAAATGATAGAGCAGCAGAAAACAATAAATTTACTTATAAATAGTCTTCCTCCCGTAGAAATAGAAACAGAATTAAAAAATGCAGTAATAGTAAAAGCAAATTTATGAGGTGTAAAATGAAAAAATTAGTAATTGTTTTAACTCTGCTTTTTGTTCTCTTTGGTTGCGGTGAAAAAAAGAGCAGGATTGAACTAATAGAGAACAACGATATGATTTACTATTCTCTAAAGAAACTCAAGCATAAACCTGTTCTAAAAAATGATATTGATGAGATTAAGAACGAAATCAAATCAATATTTATAAAGAAAATGGGCAACTTAGAATCTCAGGCATTTCCAATTTCATTGTTATATGATTATTTTGTTGGGAGCGACGGTAAAATTGAAAAACTTATGCCGGCAACTAGAATCAATCGTAAAGGGGAAGTATTAAGAACAAAAGGTTCAAACCTTCCTGAGAATTTCTCTAAAGATATTGAACCTGAGATTCTTAAAATTCTTGAAAAAGTGGAATTCACTTCGGATTCATCTTTAGCAAAATTCAAAGGGACCCTTTTTATTTTGATGGGTAAAGAGTTTAAGGAAATTGTGCCAGTAATATCATTTGGTTTAGAGACCTCAGGTTATTCATCAGGTACTGATGTAACTAATGGAAATCATGATGATATCTATTTTGTTGCTGTTGAAGAAGCACCATCTCCTATAGGTGGATTAGAAGCAATTCAGAAAAAAATTACATATCCGGAAGTTGCCAAAAGATCGGGCATTCAAGGAAGAGTTTTTGTTAAAGCATTTATTAATGAAAAAGGGGATGTCGTAAGGTGTGAGATAATAAAAGGTGTGCATCCCGCTCTTGATTCCGCTGCTGTTGATGCTGTTATGAAAACAAAATTTACACCCGGAAGTCAAAGAGGTAAACCGGTTAAGGTTCAGGTTTCTATTCCGATTGTATTTGCACTTAAATAAAACACAAACAATAGGGGGAGTTATGAAAAGTCTAAAAAATATCATATTGATCGTTGTTGCTCTACTTTTTGTTTCTGACAACGTTATTTCTGCTCAGGATAAAAAAGATCTTGATAAACAGCCAATGCCGGTTGGAGGAATGGAATCAATTCTAAAAAATGTTAAATACCCCGAAGATGCTAAAAAAGATAAAATAGAAGGGAAGGTACTTATAAGAGCCTTTATAAATGAAAAAGGGGAAGTAACCGATGCGAAGATTGAGCAAGGTAATAACAAACTTTTAATTGATGCTGCACTTAATGCTGTGAAAGCTACAAAATTTACCCCGGCTGAATTAAGGGGGAAGAAAGTTAAAGCAGAAGTTGTTGTTCCGATTCTGTTCAAACTTAGTTAAAGTAGTAGTTAAATCGGGGGGAATAGGGCGGCTAATAAACCGCCCTTTATTTTATAAGCTTATTATGTCGCTGTAAATTATAAATGCCATTAATGCAAGTAGCAGAATAAATCCCGCATTCTGAATTGCAATCTTAACTTTTAAAGGTAACTCTTTTCTAAAAATTCCTTCAAGGGCAATTATTATAAAATGTCCGCCATCGAGTGCGGGGAATGGAAGAATATTAATAATTGCTAAACTCAAACTTAACATTGCAAGGAAAAACAGAAATGAACTGATTCCGGTATCTGCAGACCGTGCTGCGTATTGAGCAATCTTAACCGGTCCTCCGAATGCCTGATTGAAAGCAATCTTTCCCGTAATAACATTTTTTAACATTCCAAAAGTAAGAACAGTATATTGACCTATGTTTGAAATACTCTGCGTTAAACCGCCGATAACACCATAAGTCTTATACTCAAAATCTCCGGTGTAAGCATCTGTTACTGCAATACCAATTTTACCTTCAATACCGGGGTTAACCATTGCCTTTAATGTGTCGTTATCCCGTAGGTAAATTAATTCTACATTCTTCTGCTTATTAGAAGAAATTACTTCAACCACCTGTTCGCGGTCTCTTAATTGAATTCCGTCAATCGATAAGAAAATATCTCCCGGTTTTATTCCAGCGTCTTCAGCGGGCGAGTCTTTTAATACATCCTGAATAATTGGTTGTGTTGGATATGGGAAGAGGAAAAATCCATTTTGAGATGCTTCGGTAATTGTTTTTCGAGAAACTTCTAATGTCTGTATACTTCCGTTTCTTTCAACAGAAACTTTTACTAAAGGTGAACTACTTACCAATAAATTTTCAACTATGTCTTCCCAATCATTTGCTGTAATTCCGTTAATTGTTACAATTTTATCGTAGGATTGGAAACCAGCCTGGTGTGCAAAACTACCATTATCAATTTTACTAATTGTTGTAGTTTTAAAAACTTGTTTGCCGACGAAGAAATTTATTCCCCAGAAGATTGCAATTGTTAAAAGTAAATTCATTAAAACGCCGGCGGTAATAACAAATAGCTTTTGAAGAGTTGGTTTAGAACGGAATTCCCATGGCTGCGGTTCAGATTCCATAAACTTGGTATCCATGCTTTCATCAACCATTCCGGCAACTTTTACATAACCGCCTAATGGAAAGATACATAAACGATAATCTGTATTTCCCTGTCCATCCCAATCTTTAGGTAAATCACCCCAGGAAAAACCTGTTATCTTGTTATAACCACAAATTCTTTTTCCGAATCCGATCGCAAATGCATCTACTCTAATCTTACACATTTTAGCAGCAGCAAAGTGTCCGAATTCATGAACAAATACAAGAATACCAACAGTAATAATAAAATATATAATGTAATCCATCAATTATCCTTAAGAATATTTTTTATTTAGAAACTCTCTGGTCTCAAAATCGCATTCAACAAGTGAATCTAAATCAAAGTGTTTTTCTGTTGCAATCTTTTGCAGAGCTTCCTTAATTAATTCCGGTATCTGTAAAAATTTAATTTTACCGGAGAGAAATTTTTCTACAGCAATTTCATTGGCGGCATTTAATATACAAGGCGAAGTGCCCCCTTGGTCAATTGCATCATAGGCCAATTTTAAGCACTCAAATTTATTAAAATTAGGCTCAAAAAACGTCAACTGCCCTATTTTTTTAAAATCCGTTGAGACACCACTATAATTATGTCTGTTGGGGTAGGATAATGCATAGAGAATGGGTAACCGCATATCCGGGGTACTGAGTTGAGCTTTTAAAGAGCCATCGATAAATTCTACCATCGAATGGATGATTGACTGCGGATGAATCACAACTTCAATTTTATTCTTGGGCAGATTAAATAACCAGAATGCTTCAATTACTTCTAATCCTTTATTCATCATAGTTGCAGAATCGATTGTAATTTTATTTCCCATCTTCCAGTTAGGATGATTCAACGCTTCTTCTATTGAAACATTCTCAAGTTCTTGTCGATTTTTATTAAGAAAAGGTCCACCCGAAGCTGTTAAGATAAGTTTATTTATCGAATTGGAATCTTCACCGGTAAGGCATTGAAAAATTGCGCTATGTTCAGAATCGACAGGAATTAATTCTGCTTGATATTCTTTACAAAGATTAACAATAAGCTCGCCGGCAACCACAAGAGTTTCTTTGTTAGCAAGTGCAATTCTCTTCTTTCTCTTAATTGCTTCAATAGTTGGTTTGAGTCCGGCAAATCCAACAATTGCTGAAAGTAGAATATCATATTCTGCTTCTCTGGTTATTTCAACTAAACCTTTATTACCGCTCAGTACTTCGCACGAAGATCCGATTCTTTTTCTAAGCTCTTCTGCTTCACTTTCGTTTGTTACAACTACACTGTAGGGTTTAAATTCCTTTATTTGTTCTTCGAGCTGGTTAATATTATTATTTACACTCAATCCGGTAATAGTAAATTTGTCAGGCATCGATCTTATAATATCTAATGTGCTTAAACCTATAGAACCGGTTGAACCAAGTAAAAGTATCTTTTTCATTTATAAAAATTAGCCAATATAACGATGTGTAATTGCAAATAGAAAATTTAGTACCACAATTATATTTATAGTCATGTTGAGTTTATAAATTTTACTTAATTGTTTATATGTCTCTTCAGTAATTTTAGAACTCTCTACCAACTCGGTAGCAATTTCTTTCCTAATTTTTCTTGCTGTGGGAATTATGAAAACAAATATAATCAATAAAAGAAGAACCATTAAGATTTGTTTAGTTGCAAGCCAGTGATTGGCAGACATATCAAAGAAACCATAACCGGGATTAAGCAGCGTCAAAGTAATACCAGTAATTAATATTCCGCTGGAACTGATAATGCCCGGTAAATTGGTAACCCTTAAATAAAGATCAATCAGTGTGCTTTCTTTATTAGTTCCATTAATTTTTTCAATGAACCTTTTAATTATTATATCTGTTATTGTGGTAATTAACCACCCACCGGCAAATATGATGTGTAACGTCACTAATGTTTGGTAATACTCCATAAATAATCCTTTAATAAATTAATGATGAAATATAGTAAAAATAGGGTCAGGATTTGTAAGTGGACAAATTCTCCTTTATTTAATATGTTAAACCGTAAATCAATAATTCAAGTTCATTTTAAAATGAGAGGTTAAATTGAAAAAATACATCTACATTATCGCCATTTTTTTTGTTTCAATCACAACATCTTTATTGGTCTCCCAAAGTTTTAGAGTTGGGCAGATACCTAACGGAGGAATTAATTCCTGTGCTAATTGTCATGTAAGTGCTTTTGGGGGAGGACCAAGAAATAGTTTTGGTTCAAAAGTAGAAGAGAGCTTCCTTAATTCACAGGGAAATGTAGTTTGGAATGCCCAACTGGCAAACCTCGATTCGGATGGAGATGGATTTTCCAATGGTATTGAATTGCAAAATCCAACTGGAATATATTTCTGGTTTATGAAATGGGTATGCTGCTTTATATGTTTGCGTGGGAGTTTATTTGGAGGGGGTATATGTTATTCGGACTTGAACCAAAATTTGGATATTACTCCGTGTTTATGCAAATGATACCTTTTGTGATTCTCCATAATGGCAAACCATTCTTAGAAACTTTCGGGGCGATATTTGGAGGACTAGCATTAGGAATTCTTGCAT
>CAZEBL010000113.1:0-9134 GCA_964510325.1 uncultured Melioribacter sp.
AAGAAGAAACATATTACTGTTATTGGTATTAGTCCGGATTCAATTGATTCCCATAAAAAGTTTGTTCAAAAACATAATCTTCCGTTTATTCTTCTGAGCGATGAGAAAAAGGAAGTTCTTAAAAAATATAATGTTTGGAAAGAAAAAAATATGTATGGCAAAAAATATATGGGTGTTGAAAGAACTACTTTTCTGATTGATGAAAATGGAAAGATTATTAAAATATTTCCAAAAGTTAAAGTTAACGGACATATTGAGGAAGTTATTAAAGCATTTAAGGAAAATTAGAGTAATCTAAATGTTGTATCTAACAAGAAGAGAAATATTTAGCGCATCTCATCGTTTATATAATGAAAAATATAGCGATGAAGAGAATCTTAAAATTTTTGGAAAGTGCAGTAATCCGAATGGTCATGGACATAATTATGTGCTGGAAGTAATCGTAAGGGGTAAAATTGATTCTTCAACCGGATATGTAATAGATCTCAAAATTCTTAAGCAGATAATCCGGGAAAATGTGATTGATAAAGTTGACCATAAGAACCTTAATGTTGATGTCGATTTTATGAAAGGATTAAACCCTACGGCAGAAAATATTGCTATTGGAATCTGGAATCAGCTTGTTAATAAAATACCATCAGGTGAATTGTATTCTGTAAAAATTTATGAAACTGAAAATAATTATGTAGAATATAGAGGGAAGGAATAAAATTGAAACAGGAAGTGGTCGAAAAAAATATTAAAACAATTCTTGAGGAAATAGGTGAGGATATTAGTCGTGATGGGTTATTAAAAACTCCTCATAGAGTAGCTAAAGCTTATGAGTTTCTAATGCAAGGATATAACAAAAAAATTGAAGATGTTCTTAATGGTGCAATATTCGAAGAAAAATATGATGAGATGGTAATTGTAAAAGATATCGATTTTTATAGTATGTGCGAACATCATATGCTACCTTTTTTTGGTAAAGTACATATTGCTTATATACCCGATGGTAAGATTGTTGGACTTAGCAAAATTCCAAGGATAGTTGACGTCTTTGCAAGAAGATTACAGGTACAGGAACGAATGACACAGCAGATTGCTGATACGATTGAAGAGTATTTAAGCCCGATTGGAGTTGGAGTTGTTGCTGAAGGTTATCACATGTGTATGATGATGCGCGGAGTTCAGAAACAAAATTCCATTACCACCACAAGTGCGATGCATGGAATCTTTAAATCCGATGCAAGAACAAGATCCGAATTTTTAAACCTTATATCTCAAAAAAGAATTTAATGGAAGATAAAAAAGTTGTCTGGATTACGGGAACAAGTTCCGGAATAGGACGGGCATTAACAATTGAATTTGCCAAAAATGACCAAACGGTTATTGCAACTTCCCGTAATAAATCTCTTATTAAGAATTTTAAAAGTGAACTTGGAAGTAAATCGAAAAA
Organism: uncultured Melioribacter sp.; assembly: GCA_964510325.1. Classification (GTDB taxonomy): domain Bacteria; phylum Bacteroidota; class Ignavibacteria; order Ignavibacteriales; family Melioribacteraceae; genus DSXH01. The sequence continues at coordinate 1,439 of CAZEBL010000113.1, forward strand.
TGTAATTCCATACGAGCTCGATATAAGAGATTATAACTCTATCCAATCGTTTTATTCCGATGTTTCAAAATCTTTTAAGTTAACAACTTTAATTAATAATGCCGGTCTAAGTTCCTTTAAACCCGCTTCAGAAGATTCAGTTGAAGAAATTAAAAATATTATTGATGTAAATCTGTTAGGTGCTATTTATTGTATAAAAACTATTTTACCGGATATGATTAGTAGAAATAGCGGTACCATAATAAATATTCTATCTGTTGTTACTCAAAAACTATTTACCAATAGCAGTGCATACTCCGCTTCTAAAAGTGGTTTAATGGCTTACTCCAAGGTTCTTAGAGAGGAAGTAAGGAATAAGAACATAAGGGTTCTTAATGTTTATCCGGGTGCAACAAAAACTTCAATATGGCCTAATAATGTTTTGGAAAAATACTCACATAGAATGATAACACCCGAAGAGATTGCTAAAGTTGTTTATCAGATATATATACAAAAATCTAATGTTGTTACCGAAGAAATTTTGTTACGACCGATTCAAGGTGATCTGTAAAAGTGATTCTTCAAAAAAATAAATAATAAAAAAACCCGGCTTAACCGGGTTTCTAAGTTTTATCTCATTCTATTCTTAACTTTTTCTTTAATTCGGTCTTTAATCATACCCATCATTTTACCTGGTTGATCCATCATACCAAGGTGTTTGCTCCAGATTGCTTTTTGTTCCTCATTAAGAATTTTGTTTATTGCAATCCATCTCTTAACAGCAGACGATTTCATATCTGCTTGCAATTTGCTGTTGGCATCCGTCAAATCAACAAGTTTCTTCTCGTCAATTTTGTTATCGCTAACCATCTTTTTAATCTCAAGACGGTTCTTTTCTATTTGCGCTTTTAAATCAATTACTCTCTTCTGATGTTCGAGAGTAATATCATGAAATTGTTTCTCCTGTTCTGGGGTTAAATTAAGCTTTGCCATAACCGGACGTCCGGGAAAATCGCCCATTCTTTTCATACGGCCAGTCGGCTGAGCTGCTAATGTTATACTTAATACGAATAATACTATGATAAATAATGATTTTTTCATGTCTGCTCCTGTTTATTTAATTATGTTTTTTCTTTTTGCTATTTTGACATCCGTTAGTTGTCATTGGTTTAATTTAGGAAGTACTGACAAACGAAAAGAATAATTAATTGCTTGATTAAACCATCTCTCTTAGCCGTGTGTCTATTTTTTGAATAAATTTAATATGATGGAAAAAGATAACGATTTTGAATTGGTCGAAAAGTTTGTTTCGGGTGATGAAACCGCATTTAATTTATTGGTTAGAAAATATCAAAAACGAATTTATTGGCATGCCAGACAGATGCTTGGTGATCATCTGGATGCAGATGAAGTAACCCAGGAAGTGCTGATTGTTCTTTATAAAAAATTAAAAACTTTTAGCTATAAATCCTCCTTATATACATGGATTTATAAAATAGTTACTACAAGAAGTCTTAATCAGATTAGAAGAAAAAAGATTAAGAAACTTGTTACTTTTGAAAACGATGAGAACATGGAATTCGTTAGTCATCACGATATTATAAATGATATTGTTAACAGAGAAAAAATTGATAAAGTGAACAAAGCATTAGAAAAGTTGCCTCCGAAACAACGTCAAATTTTTGTATTGCGTAATTTTGACCAGCTTTCTTATGAAGAGATTTCGGAAATAACCGGTAAAAGTGTCGGGGGATTAAAAGCAAATTACTTTCATGCTTTAAAAAAAGTAATGGAGATGGTTGATGAAAAAGATTGATGAAGATATTCTTAAATATCTATCCGGTCTTATGTATGGGGAAGAGAAAATTGACTTTGAAAATAAGTTAGCTGTTGATTCTTCATTTAAGGAGAGATATAATCAAATAAAAGAAAAAGCCGAAGAATTTTCTTTGGTAAGAGAAATCGAATTGAATGAAGTCTATTTTAATAATCTTCTACCAAAAGTACATGAAAAATTAAGAAAGCGTAAAAAAGCAAAATTGATTAGAGAATATGCCCTGGTACTACCTTCGGTAATTGCTGTTTTGCTGGTTCTTCTCCTTACAATTCTCAATAGGAGCGGAGAAATTGATATTCCAAAATCATTGGCTAGCGAAGTGATAAATAATATTGATGATGATGAACAGGCAGATAACTTAATTAAAGATTATTCATTAGAATCGGTTCTTAATTTGTCTCAGAGAAATGGTGAATTTGAAATTTATATTCCTGAAAATGTTAATTTATCGTTAAACAGTGTTTCGCAATATGTTGATTTTTCCAAAATTGATTATTCACAAGTTGATAACATCTCCAGTGCAGAATTAGAAAAATTATATAATAACTTAAGTGCTATTACATTCGATATGTTAAAAAAATAAAAAAATTTTTTTTATTTATATTATTAATTTTTTTAACCTGGTTTTTTTTTATAGAAAAAAAAGAAGAAAATAAAAAACGGCCGCGTCCTTTCGAAAAAATTGAGCAACTGGAAAAAGCCAAGCTTATAGAAGTGCTGGATCTTGATGACGAGACTGCAATTAAATTCTTTACCAGAAGGAAAGAACATCAGAAACAAATGCGGGCCCTGATGGAAAGTCGGGATAACTTAATTAAAGAATTGGAAAAGAGTGTTAAAGAAAAGGGCACAAAGGATAATTATTACTCGGAACAGGTAAATAAAATTTTGGATATCGATAGACAAATGTGGATGGCGAAGCAAACATTCTTCAAATCATTAAGTGAATTTTTCTCTCCGCAGAAGATTGCAATGTTAACGGTTTTCGAACACAAGTTCAGAAGGGAGATTGCACAATCTTTAATGGGTAGAAAAAGACCCGAAGATTGACATTAACAATGATGTAAAAATTCTTCTTCATAAAATATTCTATTGCATTTTTTTCAACTGACCTATATCTTGCAACACATTTTTTGCGGAAGTGGTGAAATTGGCATACACGCTACTTTGAGGGGGTAGTGCCCGTTAGGGCGTGCGGGTTCAAGTCCCGCCTTCCGCACCCGGTTTTATCATTTAATAACAATAGGTAATAAATATGAAAAAGAAATGGACTTCAATCTTTTTATCCCTTTTCCTCTTTACTACGATATCAATAGCTCAGGATATGCCACCGGAAGCAGCTAAGGCATATAATGAGGGAAATAAATTATTTAAAGCTGGAAATCTTGATGGTGCTGTTCAACAATATAACGATGCTCTCAAAACTTCCAAAGATCATAGAATCTATTACCAGCTTGGTGTTACACTGAAGAAATTGAATAAATTATCTGCTGCCGAAGAAGCTTTCCGCGCATGCATACAAAGCAATCCGAACTACGATATTGCTTATAATGGTCTTGGCGGAACTTATTTTCAGGATGGAAAATATGCAGAAGCTGTTGAGAGCTTTAAGAAATTTGAAGAACTCTCAAAACAGAAACAACATAAAGATCAAGCAAAAGTATATATTGCCAGAACTTATGTTAAGTTAAGCGAACAGGCAAAGAAAGATGGTAATTATAACAAAGCAATTGAAAATTTGAACGAAGCATTAAAATATAATCCTCTAGATGCTGCCTATATTCAGCTTGCAAGCACATATTATGAAACAGGTGAATATGATAAAGCAATTTCTGCAACTGATCAAGTTATTAATATGAAATCGAGCGGACTAAAAGGCGCGGCTTATTATTACAAAGGAATGAGTCTTAAACAAAAACAGGATATTGCCAAAGCCAAAGAAAATTTTGAACTCGCAAAGCGCGATGCTCAATACAAAAGACTAGCTGATTATGAATTGAATTTGATGAAGTGATTTTTGCCTCAAAGTTTAAGCCCTCTTCTTAGAGGGCTTTTTTTTTATCTTTAACTGTTTATAAATTAGAGGGGGATTGTAATACGGCCTTAAAATTAATAATCGCAATAGTACTGGCACTATCTGTTTCTCTAATTTCATACCGACTTAAATATCTGACAATTGGCGGCACCTTTGTCCAATTTGTGATCGCGGTTTCAATTTTTTATTCAGGTGGTATCCAGTGGAGTATCCCGATTTTAATTTTCTTTTTTAGTTCAAGTCTTATTACTAAAAAGAACAGGAATATCGCTACCAATAAAAATTCGAAGCAAAAAATATTTATGAGGGATCACATTCAGGTAATTGCAAATGGAGGGGTGGGAGGTTTATTAACTCTCCTTTATTCTCTTACTAACAATGAATTACTTTATTATTATTTCCTTGCGTCTCTAAGTGTGGTTTGTTCAGATACATGGTCAACTGAAATTGGAACAGATACAAATTGGAATACGTATAACATTTTAAATTTCCGTAGAGTAGAAAAAGGTTTTTCAGGAGGTATTTCTCTACCGGGATCTTTAGCCGGTCTCCTTGGTTCGGTTATTATTTCAATATCGGGATTTTTATTGATAGAGTTTAACCTTAAGTTTTTTGTGATTATTATTATGTCTGGAATTCTTGGAAATGTTCTGGACAGTATTTTAGGTGTGGCAGTTCAGGTGAAATATAATTGCCCTGTGTGCCGAAAAATTGTTGAGATTAAAAATCATTGTGCTACTCAAACCCATTATTTTGGTGGAATCAGATTTATAGATAATAACGCTGTCAATTTAATAGCAAGTATTTCAGGTATTCTATTTTTTATTTTATTCCAAAAATTATTTTGAAAGAATATGAGCACAAGAAAAAAATTTGTTTTGTTAATCTTCTTATTGATTGCCAATCTTCATGCACAATCATTAAATCGTACCTTTGACGAAGCATTAAAATTATTTGAGGGAAAAAACTACACTTCTGCATATGAATTATTCAAAACGATCTTAACAGATAATTCAACTGATAGCAATGAGAAATCTTCTGCACACTATTATGCAGCAGAATGTTTGGTTAAATTAAATCAGCTTGATGGTGCCGCTGCAGAATTTGAATCATTTCTAAAACTATATCCGTTATCATCATTTAGAGAAAGTGTATTATATGAACTGGGCACAATTTATTATCATAACGATGAATACCGGAAAGCAAGAGAGAATTTAACAGCATTAATATATGAATATCCGGAAAGCGCTTTTATTGGTTCTGCTTACTACTGGATTGGAGAATCTTATTCAGCTCAGAATAAATTTATTGATGCTGAAGAAAACTTGAAGGAAGCAATCTCACGTAGAGATGAAAATAATTTTATTACTCATAGTATTTACGCGCTTGGGCAGTTATACGAAAAAACCGGTGATTATAATAACGCTGTGGCTCATTACGATGAATTACTTACTTATTACAAAAACAGTCCGCTGGCACCAAGAGCTCAATTACGGATTGGTGTTTGTTACTTTATTCTAAAGGATTATGATAGTGCTGTTCTTGAATTGACCGATCCTCAAATAAATAATCTTTCCAGGGAAGAAATAGTTGAAGCAAAATATTTTCTTGCCAATGCATTTGTAAGGTTAAGGGATTATAAAAATGCTACAACCATTTTTGAAGAATTGTTAAGCGATAACTACGATTCTGCCCTTACTAACAAAATTAATTATAGTTTAGCATGGATAAAATTCCAGAAGAATGAATTCAACGAAGCATTTAAGATATTTGACGAATTATCCAGAGTAGAAAATGATACGATTGCAATTGCATCATTATTCTGGAGCGGGGAATGCAAACGTTACTTAGGCGAATCGGTTCAAGCAAACGAAATCTATGATCTATTCATAAAAAAATATCCTTCGCATCCTTATGCTGCACGGGCTCAATTGGGTAAAGGAACATCATATTACAGCCAGAACCTATCCCAAGAAGCAGAGTCTTCTCTTTTAAGAGCCGTTAATTCTAATGATCTGTATGCAAGAGGTAAAGCATTCGCACTTTTGGGTGAACTTAAATTAAATCAAAAATTATTTTCCGAAGCTAGATCAAATTTTCAGGAAGCTGTAAAGCTTACTTCAAATTACCCCGACATTTATAATAGAACATTATTGGGACTCGGAGTTTCGGAATTTTTTCTTAGTAACTATGATGATGCATTAAGAAATCTTGAGTTATTAAAAAACAGGTCCAGAGATTTTGAATCGGATAAAACGAATTTCTATTTAGCTGAATCGTATTTAATGCGCGGCGAATATTCTGCTGCAATAAAACATTATAACCAGGTAAGTCCCAGTAATGATGAATTGCGTAAACCGGTTATTTATGGAAAAGCTTATGCATACTTTAATCTAAAGGATTTTCCTAATGCTATTTATTATTTCAACGACTATGTAACAAAATATAGAACTGATCAGAATGTTAATGATGCCAAGCTAAGATTAGCCGATAGTTATTTCGGGATTAAAAGTTTTGATAAAGCGAGCCAGATTTACCGCGAACTTTTTACTAACGACATATTAATTTCCAACGACGATCAAACCTATTATCAGTATAGCCAGTCCTTATTTAAAGCCGGAAGATCAAATGATGCTATTGAAGAGTTTATTAAGCTTCAGCAAAAATTCCCGCGCTCTAAATTTGCTGACGCTTCTCAGTACGTTGTCGGTTGGATTTATTTCCAGCAGAATAATTTTAGAGCAGCTATAGAGAATTATGAAAAACTCTTAACCAGATATCCTTCCTCATCTCTTAAACCGATTGCTTATTATTCGATTGGCGATTCCTATTTCAACCTTGGTGATTATGAAGAATCGATAAATTATTATAACCGTGTATTAACAGAATTTCCTAATACTCCTTACATTCTTGATGCAGTAAATGGAATTCAATATGCATATCTCGCAAAAGATCAACCGGATAGAGCGGTTAGCTTTATTGATCAATTTGTTTCTTCAAATCCATCTTCAAAGTTTAGCGATCAGATCTTCTTTAAAAAAGGTGATATCTTCTATAGTTCGGATGACTATAATAATGCGATGATTGCCTACCAGGAATTCATAAGCAGATATCCTTCGAGTCAACTTATACCCAATGCATATTACTGGATTGGTAAGAGTGCTGCATTCTTAAAAAGAGAAGCAGAAGCAATTGATAACTTTAACCGGGTACTTTCTATTAATCTTCGATCCACTATTGGAATTTCTGCTGCTATTGACTTAGCAAATATTTACACTAATAAAAATGATTTCAGTTCGGCAATAAGAGTACTCAACTCATCAATAGATGCACAACCAACATCAAATCAGGTACCAGAGCTTCTTTATCTAAGAGCCGTTGCAGAAATTAAATCTATCAATCTTGAAGAAGCTTATAAAACTCTTGATCAGATTGTAACATATTACGAAGGATCTGTTTTTGCTGCTAAAGCTAAAATTGAATTAAGTGTTCTCGAAATAGATAGAAAAAATTTTGACAATGCATTGATTCTCCTTAAAGAGCTTGCAGAAAAAAGGTTGGATGATATAGGCGCGCGGGCACAATACCTTATCGGTTTAACCTATTATGAACAGAATAACATGAATGATGCAATTATTGCTTTCGTAAGAGTCCGCTCGGTCTTCTCGGGTTATGATGAGTGGTTTACAAAATCATTGCTTAAACTTGGCGATTGCTATGTAAAATTAAATGATAAGCAGCAAGCGCGGGAAATGTACCGTGCTGTTATTAATCGTCATAAAACAGGTGAATTAGCACAGGAAGCTAACAGGAAGTTGAAACAACTATGAAAAAGAATTTATTAA
>CAZEBL010000114.1:0-9128 GCA_964510325.1 uncultured Melioribacter sp.
TGACTTGATTTGCCGTTAAGTATCGAAAATAAATCTGTAATAAAACAACACACAGATTAAGCTGATCAAACAGATATAAACAGATTTTTAATACCGGGCACTAATTTCCTTTAGTACACGAAATAACTCATTCGCTCTTTCAGAACTAATAAGAAGATTCTTTCCATTCTTAAGATGTATGTGAACACCAACTTTTCCTTTCAATATATAACCTGTCGTTTTCCATCGTATCGAATATCGTAATCCCCATCCGCCGAAATCGATGATTGGATTGAATTCCTTAATTTCGAATGAGTTAATATCACTTAAAAGTACTTCTCTTTTAACCATAGGGTAAAATCGAATTGATATTTTTTCGCTATCTACCTGTACAGTAAGTTTTGTTACACTAAAAAGCCAGATAAGAAAAATCATTAACGGAATTACAAGAAAAGACATTAGGATTAACCAGGTATCTGAAAGCGGATCGGATCCAACCGGTTTTTTCAAGATTAACTGACTATAAAGAGAGTAGAGCTGAAAAAAAATGAAACCAACGCAAACCGGGTTAATTAAAAACAAATTCCATTTTTGATTGAACCGTTCTTCTTCAAAGAATAATATCTTTTCATTTTTCATTTTAATCCCCCTTTATTTCTTACAAATGTTTTCGGATTTCGCAACTCTCTTAATGCATCGTTTGCAACCCATCGAGCAGATTTAGAGTCGATCATTCTAATCTCTTCTGTTAATTGAATTGCCTGTTCATTCAAAAAAATACTTCGCTTACCAATTTGCCTGAGCGACCAGTTAACCGCCTTCTTAACAAAATTTCTTTCGTCGGTTGAATATTGTTTTATAAGCGGAAAGAACTGTAGAAATTCTTCATCGCTTCTTTTTTTATCATGCACTGCAAGATATGCAATTAAAGAGAAAGCTGTTCTTCTTACAAATTCCTTATTACTTTTTGCCCATTTGGGAATCAACTCATACGCATAGTCGGTTTTACGGATAAGGTTGGAACAGGATCCGTCAACAATATCCCAGGAATTGAAATCCTTGACCCATTCATTCAAAAGAGATTTAGTTGTAAGCTTGGGATCGGCAATCATAGTTGCAACATGGCGTGCTTCGTGATAACCGCTTTCCCACAGCTTCAATGCAAGTTCGTGATTTCTTCCGATCTTTTTTGCAAGCTTTCTCATAACAGGAACATTCACACCAAAAGTTTTATCAACATTTATCCCGAATCGTTTCATTCCTTCGCGGTTATATTCACTCCCACATTTCCTTAATTCTGCAATAACATCTTTTGCCGTCATAATTTTAATCTCTGATCATTACAAAAGAAATTCGAAAAATTAGTTTTGATTAATTAAATTTGATAACAACATAAGATTTCTATAACTACTTTTCAATATTCATTTGATAATCATTAATGAGATTGAAATGAAAACATCACATTTTTCATTTATTTTTTTATTAATTGCTTGCGCTACAATCTTTCCGCAAAGTGAAATTAAAAGAGCATCGGACCTTGGTATTTCTGTTGGAACAATGCAACGCGGAGTATTAAATTCCATTACCGATGTTAACGGTGTTATGGTTGGTCACAAAACATTAATAACCGGAGAAGATGTAAGAACCGGTGTAACAGCTATCTTGCCGCACAAAGGAAATATTTTTCAACAAAAGGTACCGGCTGCAATTTATGTGTTTAATGGATTTGGAAAACTTGCCGGTTATACTCAAGTTGAGGAATTAGGCACTATTGAATCACCGATTATTCTCACAAATACATTAAGTGTTGGAGAGGCAGTAAAAGCAACGGTTAAATATATTCTTAATATTGATAGTAATGAAGAAGTACGGTCGGTTAATGCTGTTGTTGGCGAAACAAACGATGGATATCTTAATGATATTCGTGGAATGCATGTAACCGAACAGGATGTTATTGAAGCGATTAAATCTGCTAAATCCGGAATGGTTGAAGAAGGAACTGTCGGTGCAGGAACAGGAACAGTCGCCTTTGGACTAAAAGGTGGAATCGGTACATCTTCCCGTATAGCACAAATTGCTAATAAGACATTCACCATTGGCGTTCTTGTACAAACAAACTTTGGCAAAGAATTAATTATAAATGGAATTCCTTACACAAAAGAAGCAAAGCATGAAGAAGTTAAACGGAAGGAAGATGGTTCATGTATGATTATAATTGCTACAGATGCACCGCTTACAACACAAAATCTCAAACGATTAGCAAAAAGATCATTTATTGGAATGGGACGGACGACAACTGTAATGTCTAACGGTTCAGGCGATTATGCGATAGCATTCTCAACGTCTTACAAAATTTCTCACGAACCGGCTAATCAATTAAATGAAATGCCTGATCTTATTGATAACAATGCAATGACAATTTTATTCCAGGCAGTTGAAGAAGCTACACAGGAAGCAATTTATAACTCACTGTTTGCAGCAACAACCGTAAAAGGATTTAAAGGCAGAACAGTTGAAGCAATTTCCAAAGAAAAGGTTAAAGAATTATTGAAGCGGCACAATATCAAATAATTAATTTCGAATAGAGTATTCAATCACCAAACCGTGAGTTGACCGCATTGTTATAAATTGAGCCGAACGAGTAAGAAATACCAATTCCAAAATTATAAGAATACTGAGTAGCAATTTCTTTTCTGGCTAATAAGACTTCATCAAGCGATGCCTGACCTCTGGGCAGTGCCAACTGGTTATTTATTTTTGAATATCCACCTCTAACATCAAATGAAAATCCTTTTAACAATCGGACAGAAATAAATCCATCCGTACTTAAGGAATAGAGATTAAAATCGTGAAGATAATTTGAACCGCTTAATCGAAATCCGGCATTTCCCCATGGCTCAATCAACTCGAACGAAAAGCGAAGTAAATGACTTAATAGTGTTTCCTTCATCTTAAAATAAATTGTTTCCAGTTCATACTTATTATAGTTCATATTAACTCTATATTCAACACGGAACTGTCTCTGGTTGGCTTCTGCATATGGAAAGAAATTGTATTCTATTCCAGGTGCAATACTAAAAGCAAGATTTAAGTTACTATATGTTGATTTTGTTAGAGAAGACCAAAGACCCCAGGACCATTTATTATTAATGCCGCCAATGTATGATGCTGAAACATTCTGTCTTCTGGAAATGCTTGTTATTTTGGTATCATCATAATCATAATTACTTTCACTGTAATTAAACGAAGCATAGAGATAAATCTTCGATTCCTCTGTAACTCGATTAACCGAAATAGAGCTCCCTATATTACCATGATTAGCCGTTTGCTGACCGTTAAGAGAGGTATTTAAGCTGGTTCTGAAAACCCATGAATCCCAGTCATCACTAATTTCTGTTGAGGGTGAATCACCGTTACCATCCGTAAATGTAATTTTCATTCTATCTGCAACAGGTGATTTGAAGATATATTTAGTCAATCCGGCTTTTAATGCTTCTACCATTTTAGATCTGCGTTGATCCTGGGAATCAATCTGGTTGATATTATATTTAATCGTATCATTCATACCGGCAAAATTATTTTGACCCATAAAAAGGAGTAAATATTCTCTGCCGCCCGAACCTGTTCTTTGATCTGTAAAAAGAATGTGGATATCTGCTTCGGTTCTATCGTTTACATAATTAATAATGGGTATTTGTTCTCTTACATAATTTAAATCGCACATGCAATCAAAAAATACTTTTGGCGCACCACTCTTTATAAGACTCTGTGAATTAATTTGTATTGAAGCAAATAATAAAATTATTGCAAAAGCTGTAAATGTTTTTTTCATACAACACAATTTTCCTGTTTCTAAAAAATTGGGAATGCAAATTAAAAAGAATCGGGTAATGCAGCAAAAAGCCCTCCGAAGAGGGCTGTAAATAAAATTATTAATTTGAGATTATAATGGTTGATCCGCTTCCGCTGTTGCCAAACCTTGGATTAACTATATTATTATAAATTGATCCAAATGAATAAGAGATTCCAAATCCGCCCCAATATGAATAGCCGGTTTCAAGCTGGCGTCTTTGCAAAAGGACTTCTTCAAGAGAAGCACTACCTCTGGGCAATGAAATTTGATTTCTTATTTTCGAATAGCCGCCATATACACTGAAGGATAGTCCTTTAACAATTTTCCAGGAAACAGTACCAAATAATTCCAGTTCGTATTTACTCATGTCATGTAAATAATTTGCACCGGTTAATGTAAAACTTGTGCTTCCCCAGGGTTCAATAATTGATAATGTGGAAGATAATTGCTGGCTGATCAGTGTTTCGTTAGTCTTAAGAAATATTGTTTCTTCGAAGTAGCGGTTGTATGTTGGAGAAATTCTATAGTTTATTCTTAATTGCCTTGCATTGGATTGAGAATATGGAAAAACATTATATTCAAATGCTGCTGCCAGATAAGCACTAAACGATATATTGGAATAGGTTGAACGGAAAGCATAGGTATTTAATCCCCAGGATAGATGGTCATTAAGCGAAAAATAGACCGCTCAGTTAAAACTCTGATTGCGCGATACACTTTTTATCTCGACCATTGATGAACCATCGTCATACTTAAAATTGTTTTCGGAATACGAATTGGAAAGCCTTAGATTAACTTTTAAATCCTCTGTAATTCTGTTTGCACTGAAGGATCCGTTAAGGTAATAGTAGTTGTATATTTCTTCGCCATTAACATTGCTATTTAAACTTGCCTGGAAAAACCAGAAATCCCAGTCGTCTTTCAGCTTTTCAGATTGTTGTTTTGGAACAGCAAAAGATATTGTCATCTGATCGGCAACTCTGGATTTACCAATATACTTTACCAGACCAATCTTAAGTGCATTTACAGTTTTTTCACGTATCCGGTCATCTGAATCTGTCTGATCAGTTGCAAATTTAACTGTATCATTCACTCCATTAAATTGATTCTGCCCGATAAAAAAAAGAGAATATTCGGATCCCGATGCGCCGGTTCTCTGCGAAACAAATAAAATATGAACATCAGAATCTTTACGGTCGTTAACATAATTTACAATCTGTATTTGTTCCTTAATGTAATTGATGTCGCACAGACTGCAATCGATATAGACCTTAGGTGCGCCTTCTTTAATTAAGCTCTGATCTAACTGTGAATAAATCGGTGATGCGATTATGAATGCAATTACTATGTAGAAAAGAATTCTGGCAATACTCATAGCCCCCCCAATGTGGTTTAGGATTAATTGAAATCTAATAATTGTTAACGTTCTGCTTAACCAATTCATTGTAATGGTTAGAATATTTCAAGAAATTTATTTTAACAGGTTATATGTACCAACAGTTATTTTATTAAGAATTGCGATTTGAGCTGAGTGGTAAATATTGTGATGAATAAGTCCGGTAATCATGGCATCATAAGAAATTCCGGTCCCAAGTGATGCATTTCGATCTACACCTATAAATTCATCCAACTTATTTTCCGGAAAATCCTTGATGGTACTATAAGTTGCTAAGGATTGATTGAGAAAACTATCTACCAATTCTTTCCAGCTCAAATGGTTATAATCCGATGTCAAAGGCCAATCACCCATCTCCGGTTCTTTTGGTGATCCCCCAAGAAGACGGCTTTGTACTTCTTCTGTCCATGCCAACATGTGTAAAATAATCTCTTTAATTGAATGGGTCGATGGGGAGACCTTAATATTAATTTTATCCGGGTTAACTAAATCCAGAATAAATTTAACAGCAGAACCGTGCCATGGATCGCCGAATATAGAACCATAGAATTCTTCTGCTAAATTTTTTATTCTATTCATAGTTTTAACTAATTATTCTCCCAGTCCCCGGTAACATTAATCTTATCATCTGCACCAAATAAAATTAGAATATCATCGGCACCAATTACATATTGAGGATTCGGCAAAATATAATTGTTCGACTCATTTTCATCTTCCGTGTATGGAGAATTATTTCGTTTTATCATCAATATTTCCAGTCCGTACTTATTTCTTAATTTGATGTCGGCTATCTTTTTTCCTATAAATTCTTTGGGCGGAGATTTTTCAACAATGGAATATCCTTCAATTACCTTCGTAAGTTTATTAACGCTAATTGATTTAATTTCTCTTGCAAATCCCTCTGCAACATTGTACTTAAAACTTTCTCTGTTATAAGCAGCAATTACATCCTGTCGGCGGATAATTCCAATAATTTTATTGTTGCTTACAACAGGAAATTCATCAGAATCTTTGTTCTCAAATAGTTTCATTACATAATCCAGATCGTCAGATTCCGATACACTAATAATATCTTTGGAAGCAATATCTCTGGCTACAAGAACTTCTCTTATATGTTCATATTCGGTTATAATCGGTTTTATCTCGGAATTTGTAATTTTACCTACAATATTTCCTTCCTTATCAACAGTATAAAATGTGTTGTGTTTACTCTTCATTAATGCACTTAAAACTTTTGGCAAAGGAGTCTCTTCAGGTATAAGAACTATATCTTTCTGCATTACCTCTTGAACCAGAACTGACCTTAATAATAAAACTTCTTTAGACTGAGCGAGCTTATATCCCTGTCTTTCAAGATGTTTTTCGTGGACTGACTTTTTAAGTGATATTTGCATAACCATTGTGCTGGCAACAACAGCAAGCATTAATGGTAGAATAAACGAATAATCTTTCGTCATTTCAAAAATTATCAGTATTGCAGAAATAGGAATTGAGTTAATTCCTCCCAGGACAGCACCCATTGCCACAAGAATAAAAGCTGTGATGTCAAATTGAAATCCAAAGAAGTAGTTTAATCCCACTGCATACAAATAACCCAGACACGCACCAATAAATAATGATGGCGCAAATACTCCTCCAAATCCGCCTGAATTGAGTATAAGCGGGACAAGAAATATTTTTAGCGCAAGCAAAACGAGAACTGTTTTCCAGGATAACAAATTGGAAAGTATATTATTAATTCCTACATAACCAATTCCAAAAATATCTTTATAGAAATATCCGCATACACCCATTATCAAACCGACCAGTGTCATAATTATCCATTGAGGATATCTCTTTAAGATTTTTTTTGTAAAGATAGAATCCAGTGCATGTGAATAACGAATAAACAGAAGAGAAATTAATCCCGCTATTATTCCAAGTATAGCATACAAATACAAATGTTCATAACCACCTACATCGGGGCTGTGAAAATAAAACACTGATTTATTACCAAGAAAAATTCTTGATATTGCACTTGAAGTAACTGTTGCAAGAATTAATGCTGAAAATGTTGCAGTCTGAAATTCATTTAGTAAAATTATCTCTAGAGCAAAAAAGATTCCTCCCAGTGGAGTATTAAATATTGCAGCAATAGCAGCGCCTGAACCGGCTGCAGTAAAAACTCTTTTACGTGAATCCGATAGTTTGAATAAATGAGCTAACTTATTAGCAACACCACCTCCAAGTTGAGCGGCCGGTGCTTCGGGTCCCATAGTATTACCGGAACCGATGCTGATTACCGGCGCAAAGAAATGAAAAATAGTATTGCGAAGTGGAATTACAGACCCTTTTGTAGCCACAGATTTTATAACTTCAGCTACACCTTTTTTAGATGCAATATCGGGTGCAGCAAGTATCATCATACTTTGAATGAACATTCCGATTGCCGGTAGTGCAATAACAGCTGCAGCGCCTAAAAAATATAAACCTCCGGCTGTCTGTTCGAAAAATATTTCATTAAAAAATTCAATCGAGTGGTGAAAAAGAACTGTTGCTAAACCGACAACAATCCCCGTTATTATTGCAAGAAAAATAAAAGAAGTGTAATCGGTTCTAAAAATTGCATGATATATTTTTCTTACAAAACTAATCAGTGCGGTTCGAAACATTACTATATTTAATTTCATCAACTATTCTTCTTCATAATTCAGTCTCAATTTAACTAAAATTAAAAAAACATAGTAATTATTACATTCTTACGGTTTTAGCCCGATTAAATTAGCAGTAAAAGTATTTTGGCAAGTTTTTAGCGTTTTTAAATAATCCGCTCCACGTTATTGCGAAGCGGATTAAGGGGAGTGTGAAGGGGGAAAACCTTCTATTGCTTATTGTTTTATCTGTCGCTTTTTGGACAGGTAAATGCCCGAGATGGTTTAATTATGGGAAAATTAATTGCGGTTAAAATGAGTAATTACAAATAAACTTTAGCAAATAGATAGGTGTATGCTATCGATGTTCCCTTATCGGTTCAGAAAGCATTACATAAGTACCTTCGTGAAGAGCGACCAGATTTCCTTCTGAATAGAGATGGGTTTTAATTCTTATTTTTGCTTTTCCTTTTTCAGAAAATTCCTTTTTGAAGTCATTCCATACTTCTGACGGTAAAGAATTATTTACAGCTTCAAAATCTTTAAGGGCGGGACGTAAAAATTTCATTGTCCCTTCCTTAATTACAAGCGTTCCTTTGATGTTCTCTTCTACCATATTGAAATGAAGTAGGCCCCACCCGGCAAGGATTCCCAAAATTGCGAGACTTCCTCCAAATACGGTTCCATAATGATTATCATTCGGTTTTAATGGTGCTGAAATTCTTATTGAATTATATGTAAGTTCTTTTATACTAAAATTTATAAAGTTGGTAAGAGGAATATTATGTTTGATATATTCCTCTAGAGTAATCATCTTTTCTTTTAATAATTCAGGTGCAAAATTGTCTTTGAACATAGTCTCTAAAAATTAATTGGGGCAAATATAAAGATTTATTGTCATGCCGCCCAATTATTTATTTCCGTTTGATTACCATCAATGTTAAGTCGTCGCTCCTTGGCATATCACCCAAATAATTTTTCAGTTCGATTAATAATTTATCAATAAAATATTTGGGAGATAGATTTTTATTTTCATTTGCGAATAGTTCAAGCCGTTCTGTTCCAAACATATCCTCTTTATTTGTAGCTTCTGTTAAACCATCGGAGTATAAAACAAGCATTTCATCTTTATCTAATTTTAATGATGTTAAACCATATTCCGAATCACAGAAAATTCCGATCGGCATACCATTCGATTCAATTTTCTTAATTCCCGAATTACTAACGTAGAGCGGGAAGCAGTGACCGGCATTACAAATTTCAATGGAGC
>CAZEBL010000115.1:0-9124 GCA_964510325.1 uncultured Melioribacter sp.
GTAAAAAAACTTCTTTTTGCTTTGGTGGTAATTGATCAACCGCAATTGAAATGCTTTGCGACGTCTCTTTACCCACTAAGTCCTTATAAGGATTTACCTGACTGGAAAGGTTATCTGGTTCGGATGAAGTATCAAAAATTTTGTGTCTGTTATTTTTTCTTAAAGAGTCCATAGCCGTATTATGTGCAATAGAAAAAAGCCACGAAGAAAATCTGTTTTGTTCTGAATAATTTGAAAAACCGTTCCATACTTTAATTAACGTTTCCTGTAACATATCTTCTGCCAAATTTTTATCTCCCACAATCTTAAATAGATAAGAGAATAATCGATTCTTATAAAGTTTTATCAATGGACCGAACGCCGCAGATTCCCCCATTCTGCACCTATCAATCAGATTATTCTCGTTTAATTGACTCATAATTATTTTTTTCTATACGGGTAAACGATTTAAATGAAATTTTATTGTATTGGACGGAATAAAAAAATTTTTGATTCAAAACTGCATTTTAATGGAGGGGACTTAATTAAGATAAAATACTTATCTAATTTAGCTTTTACAAAGATTTATCAGCATTATTAATCTGATTTTCCTTTAATTCGGAAACAATTTCTTTAGATCCCGCGCCCAGACTTAAAACCGTTCTCATCGCCTGTTCAACCGGGTAATTGATTTTAATTACATACTCTTTCTTGATATGATAAATATATCCTCCCGTTGGAGCCGGTGCAGAAGGTATAAAAACCGTAACATAACCATTATCGCTTTCGTCTGTTATAAAGGCAGTAATTAAAGTTTCGTTCTGGAATGGTCTTACAAGAGCAACTCCCTTAAAAATCATTTTCTCTCCGCCGAACAACTGAATAACAGTCTCTTTAATTATTCTGTAAATCGGAATTTTTTTTAAGACCCGTTCTTCAAAAATTTCGAAAAAGAATTTACCCAAACGTGTTTGAACTAGAAGTCCAACAAGAAAGAACAAAAGAAGCATAATAACAAGAGCAATTATTGCCGCTACAACTTCGCTCATCCTTGCTGTCTGAATTAATAAGTTGGTTATGGGACGTATATTTTCTATAAGAAATTCATAAAACCAATTAAGGACAAAAATTAGAAGAATAATTGGAAGGACGACAAGAAATCCGCCGAAAAATGTTGTTCTAAGAAACGAATTCAGTTTTTTCATAACTCCGCCGGATATTTAATGACCCCGTTTAAGGATTAATAGAAATAAATTTTTCATTATCTTGTAACGCAAAATTAATCAACAGAAATATAATACGGGAACCGGTTTATATGAAGAAATTAATTTCGTTTTTTCTACTGGCCACATTTGTAACCGCAAGTACCTACGAACCGAACAATATCGATAAGCAAATAATTAATCATACTTTTAACGAAGAGTTTGATCGTGCAATTAAATTATCGCAAGATCAAATAAAGATAAATTCTGCTTCTCCTAAATATCATTATTACTACATAAATACTAAAATACTGGAATACTATCAGAAGGTTGCTGAACTGGATCCCGACAAACGCGAATCCGGACGAAAAGCACTTAACAAAGAAATTATAAATTATTGCGAAAATGTTCTGAACAAATTCGATAAGACGAAACTTGATACGGAAAACAAATTTTATCTAGGTTCAATATATGCTTACCTTGGAAGAATAAACGGAATAGACGGCTCGTGGTGGAGTGCTTTTAGAAATGGACAGAAATCAAGAAATATTATGGAGGAAGTTTTAAAAGCCGACCCTCAATTTTATGACGCCTACCTTGTTTTAGGAATGCTTTACTATTATGCAGATCGGCTAAGCGGCGTTACGGGATTTATTGCCGGCGTTCTTGGTATGTCCGGCGATAGAAATAAAGGACTTGAATACCTTCGTATTGCATACGAAAAAGGGAAACTGACCTATGGTCAGACCACACTAACATTGATTGAAATCTATTCCAGTCTTGAAGACAATGATTACGAAGCAATAAAATTTTACGAGGACTTCCTTAGCAAGTATCCCAAAAACAAACGCACTCTCAACGCTTATTGCCAGCGGTTAATCGGTTTTTATGAATTTGATAAGGTCTCTTCGCTTCTTAATTCAGAATTAATTGAAGACTATACAAAGGCAAGGTATTATGATGCAGTCGGTAATCCGGAATTGGCAATAAGATTTGCAGAGTCTTCTCTTAAGAATGAAAAGTCTTTATGGCGCGGTGCCGCCGGTAATGCAAGATACATAATTGTATTTAACAGCTGGCTAACTGGAAATAAAACCATGCAGAAAAAATATGAATCCGAATTAGATGAGAAATATAAAGAAATTTTTGAAACAGTAAGGCGTTTTGAGAAGGAAAGCCGGTGGCTCCATCAGTTTTCTGTTCAGGCAGCACTTGGTAAATCCATAACCGAACTAGAAAATTTAGCTGTTAATAAACCCGATACAAGAAGAGCACCCGAACTTGAATACCGCTTTAATTTATTGATGGGACTTCTCTATTTTAAGAACAACATGTTAAATAAATCGGAATCGTATTACAGACGAGCCCTCAACTCTCCTAATGAACGGGATAAATATACTGCTTATAAATATCTCGTCGATATCTATCTTAAACAGAGCACAGAGAAATCTAAAGTAAAGAAACTTCTGGATGAGATTGATGATTTTGATAATGACCGGTTAACATTCCGGGCTAAGGAATTAGAGAAAAAGTATAATTTATAAAATGTAGAGGGGATGCAACTAATTACATCCCCTAAATAATTTTATTTATTGGAATGAAATGCTACTCTATTCCCTTCGCTATCAATAAACAATGCCATATAACCAATATCATCGGAAATCAATTTTTTATCCATAATAATTTTTCCGCCGGCAGATTCAACTTTTGAAAGTGGAATACTCAAATCCGGATTTGCATTAAGATAAATTATAGCTCCTTCTTTACTCGGTTTATACCATTCGCCTTCGCATAGAGCGCCGCCAACACCATCCCCCTCCATAGGAAAGAAAGCCATTTTAAAACCGGAAAATTCAGTAATGTAAAATTTGCCGTCAAGAATTTCCGAATAAAATTTTACAGCTCTATTTATATCTGCTGCCGGAATTTCAAACCAGTTAAGAACACTTGCCATTGTAATCCCTTTCTAATACTATTATTAAGGGCTGCATATTAACTATTTTGATTAGAAAATAGTAGAGGTTTTTTCTATACTTTCATCCTTTTGAATATTACAAACTTTTTACCTAAAACAAGGGGTTGAGTATACTTATCGAGACCAAGATTACGAAGCACGCGGCTTATATTTGCCGGATAAAGGTTTATATCTTTCTTGCCGATATAACCGTTTTTGTTTCTAGAAGGATCTTTGGAATATTGAAAAGCCAGATCTCCAAAATCTTTTCCTTCAGCAAGTTTAGAAAGAATAAATTTTGCCTCATCCAGCGAATCGCAAACGATTTCTGATAAGGTCATATAAACCGGGGTTTCAACCTGAACTTTAACTTTTTGAATCATCCATAAGCTAACGGGATTACCATCAACGCGAGCCGGCTCATACTTCCATTTTTTAATTGATCTAACTGCTGTTGAATCCCAATCGGGTACTCCCAATCCATTAAGTAAAATAGCTTTAGCAACATCGCCTTTTTCGTTTACCATCATTTTAACGGTAAGATAGAATTCAGAATTATTAACTTCTTGCGGAATTGTGGGTAATTCGGTTCGTTCTAATAGAACGGGCATGTTCGATAATTTGTTATCGTACTTAACAGAAGAACACCCGAATGTAAAAATTAAGCAGAGAAAAACTGCTAACTTTTTCATGGCGCCCTCCTTTTCTTTGAGCGATTTTTATAAACGAATTAGTAATATTGAATACGAGAGAGTTAACTATCCGGAATTTATTCTGAAGAAATCTATAACGATTTTTTATTAATAACTATCCAAATTTTACTACCGAAAAAAATATCATAGGCACCGGGATTTATTTTTCTGCAATTACAAGCATTTCAAAATCGTCAGTCGTCAATTTATCGTTCCTACTAAATGCACCTATTTTACAACCGTATATATCCAGCTTCTTAAAACCGATTGCTCTCAGATACCATGATATTTCCGAAGGCATAAAATATCTCTCATTACATTTAATTTTCTTTTCTACTCCTGAATCGTCAGTTACATCAATTTCGGAGTCTTCTCGAAGCGTCATAAGATCAAACCGGTTTCCGGAGGTAATAACATTCTCGGCCTCTTTATTTAAAAAATCTTTTACGGAATGAAAGAGAGGGAATAATGCATTTAATGCGGTGAATATAAACTTACCGCCCGGTTTAATTGAATCGTAAACATTCTTCAAAATCCTGTAATTCATTTCATCGGTTTCCATTAAAGAGAAAGCTCCTTCACAAATCATAATTGCGTGATTGAAATTGTCATTAAAATTAAATTCGCGTGCATCGCGTTTTAGAAATTCAACATTAACATTTGCAACCAGTGCTTTCTTTTTAGCCCTTTCAAGCTGGGATTCCGATAAATCGATGCCCGTCATTTTATATCCGCGCTTTGCAAGTTCAATAGAATGCCTTCCGGTTCCGCATCCTACATCAAGTATCGAAACGGTTTTATTAAATCCAATTTCTTTTTCAATGAAATCAACTTCTTCTACAGTTCCCTTAGTAAAGTTTTCTTCGTCATATTTTTCTGCATAATTTGTAAAAAGTTCTTCATACCACTGTTTCATTTTTTTACCTTTTGTTTAAGAATATTTAACAGCTTTCTTCCTCTTGCCTTAATAGCAGGCGCACCGTTTATCATTTGTTTTTGTATCTCGTCAAGCACTGTCTTCAAAAGTTTTTTATCCTTTTCTGCAAAATCTGCTAATGTCTGCATAGACATAACCTTTACAATTATACTTTTATCCTGTTTGAGCCAATCGAACAAATACCTAACGGCAAGTTCTTTTTCAATGGGAGTAAGTTTTAGATAGCCAAGCATTTTTGCGATGTGCCATCTTACTTCTTTTTGTTTGAAGGATGAAAGATTGCTTAAAATAATTTTTTTCTTATTTTGAATGTATTCCGGAAATTTGCCGGAAACTTTTTCAACTGCATCGGCACATCGTGCACAAATTATTTTGTCTTTGTGAAATATTCCGTCGAAAACTTCATCAAACAATTGCGGATCGCTTGTAACAAGTTCAACCACTTCGTTTGCTTTACCGATCGAACGGAAATCGTGACCTTTAAGCAAATCATAAATAGTAAGCATTTATTTCAATTCAATTATTTTCATTTCATCGCCAACCGAAATTAATCCGTTTCCGCGGTGAAGTAAATTTTGACCGAACATTACCTTATTATTTATAGTTCTATATGTCGAAAGAGTTTTTAAAGGTTCTTCGTTTTTTACACCGTTCGTTTGATCAATTGTAGTTACAACGCAGCGAGCACATGGTTTTACGGGATAGAAAGTAACATCGCCAACTGAAAAGCTTTTTATACGGTCTTCGTCAAATGGATCGCCGCCGGTAAAAACAATATTTGGTCTAAAACGATTCATCGGAAGTTTTTGTTCTAAACGAGAATTTAGATCATCAAGCGATTTCTGTCCTATTAACAGAAAGGGATAAGCATCTGCAAAGCTTACTATTTCATTATTAAGGGCATATTTTTTATCGACCGTGCGTATTGATTCGTCGGGCATATAAACCAGTCGGCACTTTAAATTAAGAATTCCACTAAACCATTCATCTGCTTCGTCGCTTACATAATATGCAGTTACAACATCATCCCATATAATGACATCATTTTTCTCTTTATAATTATTATCAGTATTAAGACAAAAGAAGTTACCATTTTTTTTATGCTTGAACTCTAAGCTCTGCCCTTTTAACTCAACACTGATAAGAGCCATCTGCGGGTGTGTTCGCTGAGTGATAAACTTTCCCGATTCATCAACAAGCAACCATCGTCTGTCGTTCTTAAAGCCGCGGATTGTAATAAAAGCAGATTGAAGACTGATTCCGCCTAATGATTTTACCGGATAAATGTAAAGTTCCGATATATAATACTTGCTCATAAATTATTATTGAACAATTAATTTTAGTTTATCAGTTTTTGTTCTGGCGGCAAGCCATTTTTCAAGCCGTTTAATTTCACTTGATGCGGGTTTAGATGTAAACTTTGCATAGGCAACTGTTACCGTATCCAGAACATCTATTTTCGAACCAGCAACAACAACTCTATCTATAAAAAATTGAGAAAGGTTTGAGTATTGTGCTTTAGCTTCATTATAAATTTCATCAACAGGATAGCGCGCCAAACTTGCCTTTGCAAGCTCATTCTCAAGGAATTCTATTCGCTTTTCTTTCGACTTCAGCAATTCTTCATTTTTTTTATAAAGGTCTTCTATCAATCCAGTTCTAATATAACTTAGGTCGAATTTTTCTTCTACGGAAGCGCCTTGATTAATCATTAGATCAGTATCTTCCATACCGTACTTTTCTAATTTTTGTTTTGCAAGATCTATGGTTTTATCATCTAATTTTTCTCCAACCATAAAAACTTCTATAATTTTTTTCCCTTCTCTCAACAAAATATTTTTGCTCAAAATGTGAGTGTTTCTAAATATCAGTTCATTATTAATGAAAGCGTTGGCGTTCCTTTCAAAAATACTTCTATGCACAATGTTATAAGCCATTATAATACTTGGAACAACAGTAATGAGAATAATGATAAGGATATAGCGTTTGACTTTTTTCTCAGTAGCGGGGTCCATAAATTCTTTTTGGGGATATTTAAGAAATCTTACAATAATTAGAGTTGCAAAGCTGATGAAGACGCTGTTAATGAAGAACAAAAAGAATGCACCGACAAAGAAGGATAAATTTCCGGATGCAAGTCCGTATCCGGCAGTACATAACGGAGGCATCAATGCGGTTGCAATTGCAACGCCAGGTATAACATTGCTAAAATGTTTTCTTGAAGCAGCAACAATACCGGCAAGTCCGCCAAAGAGTGCAATTAGAACATCCCAGATAGCCGGAGTTGTTCTTGAAAGTAATTCTGATTGGGCTTCTCCTAATGGTGAGATAAAAAAGTAAAGGGCTGAAGTTAAAATGCTTATTCCCGCAGCAACAGCAAGATTTTTAAAAGCTCTCTTAATCAACTCAAAATCATTTATTCCAACTCCAAGCCCAATTCCCATTATCGGACCCATTAATGGTGAAATAAGCATCGCACCAATAATTACGGCAGTTGAGTTTACATTTAGTCCAACAGAAGCAACAATAATAGCAAAGATCAGAACCCACAAATTTGTTCCTCTGAACTCAATTCCCTTTTTTAAATTTTCAATGGTTTGCAATTCGTCAGCTTTATCTTCATCAAGATTAAATCTGTCTCTAATAAATTCTCTTGTTGTTGCCAGCAGTCTCAAATTCTTAGAAACTTTCATTTTAACCTCGTTTTATTTTTAATAAATATAACTATTTCCAAAAACAGATTTTATTTGTTTTGGCATTTAAAGGATTTTTACTTTGAGGAAATAATTATAAGAGTAACTTCGGGTGTTGAATTATAACGTATGGGCGCAAGCGACATTCCGAGTCCGCGGTTTACAATAGCAAGCATATCGCCAAATCTGAAATCACCTTTTACATATTGGGTTTCTATGAGCGTTGGAGAAAGATTTATAAACGGGAAGAAAAATGTTAACTGTCCACCATGCGTGTGCCCGGCAAGAAACAGATCGTATCCGGATTTATAAGCTTCTTCAATTAAGAATTGTCGCGGCTGATGAGTTAAAAAAATTCTTATATCTTCGTCATTAACATGATTGGAGAGAGTATCAATTGTGTTTCTGTCAATTCTTTGCACATAAGTATTCGTGATAAATGTTACGCCGACCTTTGCATTTTCAACATCAATAACCACTTTACCGTTATCTATCATTTTTACATTTTTTAAAAGCAGCGCATCCGTAATTTCTCTTCTACTTCTTTCGTTATCGGTTCTATATGCCCAGTTGTCGTGATCTCCTACGCAAGAGTAAACGCCGTATTTCGATTTTATTTTACCAAGCGACTCTGCAGCAAGGTCAATATAGTCCGGGGTAGAAGTTATAACATCACCCGCAATAAGAACCAGATCGGGACTTGTTTTATTTACTTCGCCTATATATTTGTCCAGCCGGTTTTTGTTTGTATAGCGATCTGCTTGAACATCGGCAATCAAAACAATTTTAAGTCCATTTAGTACTTCCGGTAAACCGGATTTTTTATACTCGACAATTCTGGTAGAAACCGTAGAATAATCGTAATATGTTCTTGCCGGCACATAAAATAAAAAGAATAGAACTAGTACAAGTCGAATTGTAGAAAGAAATTTTTTCACCTTTTCTTTGTAACGGCTGGCAACAATAACCGTAATAAAATAAATTACTTCCAACAAAAGAAAGAGTAATACCGACTGAAAGACGAGAACAATATAAACCCAGAATGGGAATTGAATTAAATAGTCGAACCAGGAATATGGTGGGGGAAAAGCAACATTGATTCCGGTAAGTTGAGTATAAACAAGATATATCAAACCGGCAATTAGATATAGATTTGCAAAAAGTAAAAAAATCCATTTATACTTTTTTAATTGTGCAGGATTTATTTTGGGAAAAACAATTCTTATTGATCGCTGCAATCTTCCCAAGAAGTAAAATTGGATACCCAATGCAAGTGTGGCAATTATAATTATTCGTAGTATGAAGCTCATATTATTTTAACTACTTTATCAGTTTTAATTTTACAACACAAATTCCGGTCTCTAAATTCCTGTTTTTCTATAAAAAATTTTCTGTTGGGAATTACTGCGGCAATTCAATAAAAATTGACATATCCTCTGGCGGTGTTTTAGCCCAATAAATATCATAATACTCGCCCTGAATAATTAAGTCCGATTGTTCCGGCAATATCGGTTCGCGGAACGGACTGCCAAATAATCCAACCGGTCCAAATGGTGCTTTACCATTTTTCTGAATTATAAAAAGAATGTAATCAAATCTTTCCCAATAGATTTTTTGCAAAGCGGTTTCTCTAACTACTGGCATTCTTAAAATATATGACGCCCACC
>CAZEBL010000116.1:0-9061 GCA_964510325.1 uncultured Melioribacter sp.
CCATTGCAAACGGAACGCGTGCTGTTGCTAAGATACTTCCGTTCAACGCACCAAAGGTTGAGATAATTACTGCAATGGAGATTATCATTCCTCCGTTGGAGCCGAATATTTTTTCTGCAGCACTTGCAGCAACAAGAGGTGACTTAGCCATTTCATCTATCGGTAATACGTATAGATATGCAATGTTGATCAACACATATACAGCCATTACTATCAATGTGCCGTAAATAAGTCCGCGCGGAACATTTCTCTTGGCATCTTTAACTTCGCCGGAAACAAATGTAATATTATTCCATGCATCGTAAGCCCAGAAAGCCCCGGCAAATGCTAATCCTATTAAACTGAATAAATTTTTTGAAACCGATTCCGGAATTGCGAATCCGGTGTAAATATTCGATAGACTTCCATTACCTAAAAGCAGAATTAAAAATGTAATTAAAAGGATGGTTATTATTTTTATATATGTAACAATTGTTTGAACTATGCCGCCGAAAAAAACTCCAAGATAATTTACAACAGTTAGAAAAGCGGTACATAAAATTGCAACCGCTTTTGTCCCGAAATCGACAAAAGGATAAATCTTTCCTACAAGCGGCATAAAGACAGAGAACTCCTGCCACGATTGTGGCAGCTGCGGGTATTTTATAAAGTATCCTAAATACTCTGCAAAGACGTATGCTATTGCAGCCTGACTACCGGTTTGAATTACCGAAAGTATTGACCATCCGTACATATAGGCAGTAAAATCGCCGTACATTTTTCTGAAATAAACATACTGACCGCCGGTTGAATCAATCATTCCTGAAATTTCTGCATTCACAAGAACGGCAATCATTGTTATCAGTCCGGCTGCAATCCAAACAAAAATTAATAATTCAGGCGAGCCAAGTTGCTCGGCCATTATAGAAGGTTTTCTAAAAATACCCGATCCTATCATTGAGCCGGCAACAATCATTATTGCTGCTGTGAGTGTCAATTTTCTTACGAGGTCGTCTTTAGGAGATTTATCAGTCATCCGCTCTCTTTAAAATTGTGGGCAAAATAAGCATCTTGATTGAAATCTCAAACAATTTTTTTTGCGTTTTTGGCGTATTTCCAAAAGATTTAACAATTTGTTAACATTGAATTTTAATAAAACCTCATGAAAAGACTATGATAATTTCTAAATTTGACAGCAGTGATTTTGAAAAATTCCGCACCGAATAAATTGAAAATACATAAATACAATTCTCTTGGAGCTTTTGATTGGAAACCTATCTAATTCTGGTTATCATTTTATTTGTTCTTGCCGCATCAGATCTTATTGTTGGTGTTGCTAATGATGCCGTTAATTTTCTCAACTCGTCTCTTGGTTCTAAAGTCGCCCCACGTCATATAATTCTTATTGTTGCAAGTCTTGGTGTTGTTGTTGGAACATTATTTTCAAGCGGTATGATGGAAGTTGCCAGGTCGGGATTTTTTAATCCTACCAAATTTACACTTAATGAAGTAATGGTAATTTTTCTTGGAGTAATGTTTACGGATGTTCTGCTTCTCGATTTGTTTAATACTTTCGGAATGCCCACCTCAACAACTGTTTCACTCGTATCATCATTACTGGGTGGATCGGTTGTGATGGGTTTAGTAAAGCTGGGACAAGCCGGAAAGGGAATTGAGCAACTTGGAGATTATATTAACACCGCACGGGCTCTTGGAATTTTTTCTGCTATTCTACTTTCTGTTGTTGTATCTTTTATTGCCGGGGCTATTGTTCAATACTTATCTCGATTGTTATTTACTTTTAACATCGAAAGGACTGTGAAGAGGTACGGCGCAATATGGGGTTCACTTGCACTTACATCAATTACCTATTTTATTTTTGTTAAAGGCGCTAAAGGAACAACGTTTCTTTCGGAAGAGAATATTAATTGGATTTATAATCATACAATGACAGTTCTTGGTATGAATTTTCTTTTCTGGATGATAATTCTTCAATTGTTTTTATGGTTTACAAAATTAAATGTTCTTAGACCTATTGTTCTTGTTGGTACCTTTTCACTTGCACTTGCATTTGCTGCAAATGATTTGGTAAACTTTATAGGAGTTCCGCTTGCGGGTTTAGCATCATATCAAATTGCTTCTCAAAGTTCTAATCCGCTCGGAATGACTATGGATGCATTGCTCGAACCGGCAAAAGCTAATACGTTCATACTTATATTAGCCGGCTTTGTTATGGTTGGAACATTATGGTTTAATAAAAAAGCCCGAACGGTTACCAAAACGGAAATTAATCTTGGTCGCCAGTTTGAAGGATATGAAAAATTTGAGTCGTCCGTTCTTGCAAGAAATATAGTTAGATTATCAATGGGACTTGGTCAGGCAATAAAAAGCAAAATACCGGTTTCAATTTATGATAGAATTGAAAAACGGTTCGACACATCTAAAACATCACTTTCTAA
The DNA here is from genome assembly GCA_964510325.1 of uncultured Melioribacter sp. GTDB lineage: Bacteria > Bacteroidota > Ignavibacteria > Ignavibacteriales > Melioribacteraceae > DSXH01. Next base: position 2,439 of record CAZEBL010000116.1, read on the forward strand.
ATTTGATAAGCGGGAAAAACCGGCTTTCGATTTTATAAGGGCGATTGTTAACCTGATGGTTGCCAGCAGTTTAATTTCATTGGGTACTGCTTACAAACTTCCTCTCTCAACTACTTATGTAACATTTATGGTTGCGATGTCTTCATCATTTGCAGATAAAGCCTGGGGAAGAGAAAGTGCGGTTTATCGTGTTAGCGGAGTATTAACAGTTATTGCCGGCTGGTTTCTTACAGCGTTTCTTGCCTTTATGAGCACAAGTATTCTTAGTTTGTTAATGTATTTTGGTGGACTTCCGGTTACTATTGCAATTGTTGTGCTTGCATTCTTTTTAATTATCCGCTCAAATCTTCATCATGCAAGTAGAGAGAAAAAAGCTGCTAAGATGGAATCTTCGATTGTATCTGATGAAAAGACTGCTTTGCTTGATAACCTGGTTGACGATGTTAAACAATTCCTTTCTAACGCACACAATATTTATGATGATGTTTACGGAGGACTGGTAAACGAGAACCGGAAAAAACTCAAAAAAGCTGTTAAGGAATCGAAAGAACTTGAAGAGAATGGCTCAATTATTATGGGTAAACTTTTGCAGGGCGCCGTATTAATTGACGATACATTTTATAATGAAGATATAAATTTGGGCAGAACAGTTTCTTCTATACGCGATATATCCGCTTCATTAAAGGACATCTCTAAAATCTGTTTCGATCATGTTGATAATAACCATTCAGGTTTAGCGAAAGATCAAAAAGAAGATTTCAAAGAATTGAAGAATTTGATTACATCAGAGTTCGACTTAGTTGCAAGTAAATTCTCCAAGAAAGATTTGTCCAAACTTGAAGATCTTCAGGAAAAAATTCAGGACATAAAAAAATCAATCAGCAAGCTTGATAAGAATCAAATTGCCAGAATTAAAAAAGGAGAATCGAAGGTCAGAACTAATTTACTTTTTATGAATATTCTATTTAAGACAGAGCAGATTTCGAATAATGTTTCCGAGATTATAAATTTCAATAAAGAATTACTAAAAAAGAATGTTTGAGCCCCGAAATAAAAATGTTATTCTTTACAATTGTTTGAAATTGTTCGAATTTGGGTCTAAATGAACGGATAATTAATATTATGTTTTTTGTTACTTTTGATTATTTTCGAGTGTAATAATTTCAGAGAGTAAGAATATAATGGAAACATCCCAAGAAAAAAGTAAGGTTAACAATTTCTCCTTTTACCTGTTGATGACGCTGCTTGGTTTAAGTGTTGCGTTAAGTGTTGGTTACCTTTTCTATGCACTTCTTTTCGGTTGATAATTGCCCGAAATAATTTACAACAACAATTCAAGTCAAAATGACTTCTAAAGAATCAGCGCCCTTCAATCTTAGAGAAATTATTAAGGCAATGGGATTGGTCTTCGGAGATATCGGAACCAGTCCTATTTATACGCTTACAGTAATTTTTCTTGTTACACCCGCAACAAAAGAGAATGTTCTTGGAATTTTATCCCTTGTTTTTTGGACGCTTATTTTTCTTGTGACTATTGAATATGCAATTCTTGCAATGAGTCTTAGTCAAAAAGGGGAAGGCGGAATTATTGTTCTTAAAGAAATATTGAATAGTTATTTGAAAAAAGGAAGGTCGGTTACTTTTGTTGCATTTTTAGGATTTCTTGGAGTCTCTCTTTTAATGGGTGATGGCGTTATTACTCCGGCTATTAGTATTTTATCCGCAGTAGAAGGATTGGAGTTAATACCGGGCATTGGGCATATTCACCAGAATACAATAATTTTAATAACAATAGTAATCACAATAATTCTATTCTCTATTCAATCTAAAGGAACGGATAAGGTTTCAGCATCATTTGGACCGATAATGGTAATCTGGTTCTCAGCATTATTCGTCTCGGGATTCATTTCTTTAATCAGCAATTTGGATATTATTGCAGCAATTAGCCCCCATTATGCGGTAGGATTTATGCTGGATAATGGTTTTGCGGCATTCATTGTATTATCGGAAGTTATTCTATGTGCAACGGGAGGGGAAGCAATTTATGCTGATATGGGTCACCTTGGCCGCGATCCTATTCGCCGAGCCTGGTATTTTGTCTTTGTTGCTCTTGTAATTAATTATTTTGGTCAAGGAGCTTTTGCATATCATCACGGGTTCGAAAAAAATATTCTATTCGAAATGGTTAGAACACAAGCCGAGTTTTTATATGCCCCATTTTTAATTCTTACTTTATTCGCAACAATTATTGCTTCCCAGGCAATGATAAGTGCAATGTTTTCACTTGTATATCAGGGGATTAGAACCCACATTTTCCCATTATTTAAAGTAAAGTACACTTCAACACATCTCAAATCACAGATTTATATTGGTGTTGTTAACTGGGGTTTGTTAATTGCCGTTATATTTATGATACTATTATTTAAAGCATCGACAAATCTTGCCGCAGCATATGGTCTTGCTGTAATGGGAACGATGACTATAAGTTCTATGCTAATGGTTGCCATTTTTTCATTTCAAAATCAAAGATTGAAAGAAGCGATGTCGTTCTTAAATCTTCTGATAAATTTCTTATTCCTCTCTGCGGTATTTACCAAGATTCCGCACGGTGGATTCTGGTCCCTTATTATTGCTTCAATTCCATTTTTAACAATAAGAATCTGGATTTCCGGAAACCGGGCTGTTTACCGCTCATTCCGTTCATTACCAATTGATACTTACATAGAAAGCTTTAATCAATTGTATGAAACGGGAAAAGTTCTACCCGGCACAGCTCTTTACTTTACAAAAGATCTTCACATGATTCCGCCTTATATGGTTCATTCAACCATAAGAGGGAATATTATTTACGAACAGAATATTCTAATTTCCATTGCAACTATGGATAAACCGTTCGGAGTTCAAAAATTATTTGTTCCTGAAATAACCGAAGGGTTATCAGGACTTGAAATACAGGTTGGTTACATGGAAAAGCTTGACATTATTAATATCTTGAAGGAAGTGGATATTGATTCCAAAGTAATGTTTTATGGTGCGGATGATATCCAGGCAAAGAAACCGTGGTTAAAGATTTTTGCTTTTATTAAGAGAGTCTCTTCTAATTTTGTTCAGTTCCTCGAATTGCCATATCAAAAACTGCATGGCGTTATTACAAGAATTGAGATTTAGTATTCAATTGAAAATATCCTGAATTTATTGTAAGATTATACACACAAAAGCCGGTACTTTTTTCTTCGAAGGAGAAATTAATGACACGGCAAGTTAAATATATTCTACCCTCTTTACTCTCATTACAATTTACTCCTAATAACATTAATATAACATGAAGCCTGATTATTCAAAACCAATTTCACCGTGATTTAAATCGGGGAGAAAATCATGAAAACAAAAATATTTTTTTTGATGATAATCTCTGCGGCAATTGTATCGAGTCTTTCTGCACAACAGGTAAAGTATTGCCAGATGATAGGGAAGAATGTTAACGACATTATTAAAATCTACGGTAAACCTGTTCACCAGGATCTTAGCAATCCTGATATGAAATGTGTTTTTTACCAGACGAAAACAAGCAGAACAACATTTATAGCTGGTAAAGAAGGAGTTTATCAAATTCAAGCCGATCTTTCATACGACACAGAAAATGAAGCGATTAAATCTATTGACGGATTCCTTGATGAATGCGGCTCTCAGAGTTATCAAATAGATACGCTTAGTATCGGTAATTACAATATAAAAGCTCCCGGTGTAAAAATGTCTCTTAATCTTTTTCAAAATACATATCTCAAAAAATTTGAGGTAAAATTTAAAGCCGAGAAAAGTGAAACTAAATAAATATTTGAAAAGAATTAATTGATTAAGTCAGAAACAATTTTGATATTGCCTTCACACAATTTTAAAATAAAACTAACATAAGAGGGGGCTTTATGAAAAAAGCAATTTCTTTTCTTGCTGTATTATTGGTTCTTAATTCCGGAATATTAATTGCACAGGATAATTCCACCAACTGTAATATGCTTCCATTAAAAGGAAAGCATAGTATCGGGTTTGGTCTTGGAATGCTTAATCAACAGGAAGCAACAGTCCTTACGGTTAATGTTAAAGCCGAAGCGAATATAATGGGTAACTTGTATTATAATTACTGGTTTACTGACGAATGGGCTCTTGAGCTGAATGCAGGAATCCTTAATGCCGAAGTATTTAGTGGAGTTAGTATGACTGGTATAGAACAGAAAGCAGCAACCGTTATTCCTGTTCTTGTGGGTGCAAGATATTATCCGTCATTTGCAGCTCTGGCTGAAAATGTTAGACCATTTGTTATTGCTCTTGTTGGTGCTCATATGGGGCATTCATCTTCTAATAAGGTTGCTCTTGGAGTTAAGGTTGGTTCGGAAACAAAGGTGCAATCAGTGTTCGGTTCTAAAGTTGGTTTAGGCATAGATGCTTTTTTAAGTAGCTGGATGCGTCTTGGGTTAATGGCGGGATATAATATTGGTTCCGACTTTAAAGAACCGGTTGGTACCAGAGAAAATTACAGCGGGTTCGATCTATCGCTTAACTTTGGAATTATGTTGTAAAATTGTGTTGAAATTTTATAGCACACAGATCTAACTGATTAAATGGATTTAAACAGATCAGTTTTAATCTGCTTTTTCTGTTTTATCTGTGTGCCATTTTTATTTGAACTAACTTAAGTGTGCCTTTGTCATCTCTTCACTAACTTGCCAGAACTTTTTTAATACTTCTCTATCATTTGCAGTGGAATGAGGTCTGGCGATCTGGCTATCAATCAGATATTCACCGTTTATGTGTGCAGCTTCATCTGATGACGCAAGAAATACAGATGTTTCAGCACCTTTCTTAACAGAAGCACCCGACATGTTAAATCCCGCTTTCAGTAATTTTGTGGTTATAACACCAGGATGGAGCGAGTTCGATTTAGTATTAGTTCCACTCAAACGATTTGCAAGCTCGTTTGAAAACAAAACATTTGCAAGTTTGGATAATGAATATGCTCCGTAAGCACTGAATGATTTCTCTCCGTTCAAATTATTCCAGTCGAGTTTTGCGTTTTGATTTGCGATAGAACTTACGTTTACAATTCTTCCGTCATCACTCTTCATCAGTAAATCGAGAAGGAGATTGGTTAGTAAAAAATGCGAAAGGTGGTTAACTGCAAAAGTCATCTCATAACCGTCTTCTGAAAACTTTCGTTCTTTCATATAAATCCCGGCATTGTTAATCAGAACATCAAGTTTTGTGTAATTAGTCATAACATTTTCAGCAAGCTTGCGTACCTGGTTCAGCGAAGATAAGTCTGCATAAACTGCAGAGAGAAATTCACTTCCGGTTAATTTATTAATTTCTTGCAGAGCCGTTTCAGCTTTCTCTTTCGATCGTCCGTGAATGATTACATGGAATCCTTTGCTGGCAAGTTCAATTGCGGTTTGTTTGCCAATTCCATCTGTGGCGCCGGTAATTAGTACAACACGTTTTTCCAATTCAATTCCCGTATTTGTTATTCTTAATTAAAAACAAACGGATGAAATTATGAGTTCATATTAGATTTATTCTATTTCGATCTCGTCTGTAAAGAGCCAGCATTTATATCCGGCGCCTTTATGCCACGGGGGACAGTAACGCACACTTTCTGCAAATACTTTTATGAATCGCGCGGATTTATGAATTGAATCTGCAGTAAACTTTTTAATAATAAGCTGAGTATTTTCAACCGGAAGGTCGTTTTCTATTTCGGAAATTTTTATAAAATTCTCGCCATCGTTCGAAATATAGAAAATCACTTTGCGCGGCATAAAGATCCAGACATTCGGATCGTTGAGAGTTAAAAGAGAAAGTTTATTAATTGGAGTTTCTTTGCCAAGATCAATTATTGCTTCGAGGTCTTCACCTTCAAATCCTTGCCACTCTCCATTCTGAAAATTTGTTGTTCCTCGCCTTCCGTCGGTCAGTGCCATACTTCCACCGCCGGTGTATCTTTCATCAAATTGGTATTTGTATTGAGCCGGAGGATACTTTGAACGGATGAAAGTACTTTTAGTTACAGTACTTGTTCTACCATCAGGAAAAAATGCAATACATTTTAAGGTTGATGATTCATTGATTTTAACTGGTTCTGAATATAATGAAGAATTAATTTTCGGTTCGGAGCCATCTAATGTATAGGCAATTTTAGCGCCGGCTGTTCTTGTTGATAATTTTACATTCTGAGAGTTATAGAATATTTCAGACTCAGCAAATATTTCCGGTTTTTCAACTTCAATTGATTCCGGAGCCATAGAGAATAATTCATTCAAACTTTTTCCCCAATCTTTATTCGGTACACTGTTCATTTCAAATTCGAGTTTTCCTCCATCCATTATTTGTTTATGTGTAATAAACGGTGAGTCAATTATCTTTCCATTCAGCTTAGCAGAATTAATGAAAATATTTTTTCCTGAATTTTTATTGGCAACAATTACAAACTGCTTTCCATTTTCAAGATTAATAGTAACCTTGTCGAATATCGGTGATCCGATCGGATAAATATTCTGCCCCGGCGCTAAAGGATAAAAACCTATTGCACTGAATACATACCATGCCGATAACTGTCCGCAATCATCATTGCC
>CAZEBL010000117.1:0-7608 GCA_964510325.1 uncultured Melioribacter sp.
AGTCGAATACATTGATTAATGACCATTCGCCGTTATCGTTAATATAAGAAACAAAAGTAGTTTTAATAAATCGTATTAATAGTGCAAATCCGGCAGCTTTACTTGCCACTGACAAAAACGCTGTAATTGTAATTGGTGCGCCTTCGTAAACATCAGGAGTCCAGAAGTGGAATGGTGCAGAAGAAATTTTATAACCGATTCCGGCAAAAATTAATATGATAGCAAATGATAACGTAAATAAATTAACATGAGGACCCTGTATAAGTGAATTAATCACATAAAGATTTGTACTTCCTGTCAAACCGTAAACAAGTGAAATTCCAAATAACATTAATCCGGAGCTAACAGCACCATACAGCAAATATTTTAATGCTGCTTCGCTGTTTCTATCCTGTAATTTTGTAAATCCGGCTAAAACGTAAGACGATAAAGAGAGAAGTTCTAAAGAGAGATAAATAAGAATAAGATCAGTCGAAGAAATCATAAAAAACATACCGAGAATCATACCGAATATTAACGCATAATATTCTCCAACCCTGTCTTTTATTTTTCTTATTTCATCCGAGGATAGTGAAAAGAAAATAATTAAAATTGAGGATGCTATAACAATTAACTTAAAGAAGACGCCGAAAGAATCTACCGCAATCAAACCGTAATTTCTTATAGACTGGTTAGTGGATTGAAATCCAAACCCGCTAATACCAAACTGATTAATAACAAATGCACCTGTAATAGCAATTCCAATACCCGCTATATAAGGAATCAGTCTTTTATCTTTATGAAATATTAGATCTGCTAAAACAAGAATAACCAATGAAGCAGATAAAACTATTTCAGGTAAAATAAGGTTTATTGATTGATATAGATTATTCAGTTCCATTATAAAATTTATAATCCGCTTATTGAAGAAACTGTGAAATTATTATGTAAAAAGTTAACAAGAGTATTTACTGATGTATTCATAATATTAAGCATGGCAGAAGGATAAACTCCAAGGAATATTATGATTATTGTAAGGGGAATGAACATGGCATATTCCCTGAACTCGATATCTTTAAGCGTTGCCCATTTTTGATTTAATGGACCAAAGAAAATTCTCTGTAATGTCCATAGCATATACCCGGCACCTAATAAAATTCCTAATGTTGAAATCATTGTAATAATTCTAATACTATCCACTCCAAACGCACCGACAAATACGAGAGCTTCTGAAATAAATCCGCTCATACTTGGTAACCCGATTGCGGCAAAAAATGCAACAGTAACAAATCCGGTATAAGCCGGCATCTGTAATGCAAGACCGCCAAAATCATCCAATCCTCTTGTATGTGCACGGTCGTATACAACACCAACTATAAGGAAGAGCATGGCAGTAATAGTACCATGGTTGAACATCTGGAAGATAGCACCGTTTACACCGGTTGTAGTTAAAGAAGCCATTCCTAATAAAACATAACCCATGTGAGAAACAGAAGAGTAAGCAATAAGTTTTTTGAAATCTTTTTGTGCTAGAGCTACTAAAGCACCGTAAATAATATTCACCATTCCGAACATTGCAATCCACCACATTAAATCCCGTGTAATATCCGGAAAGATTGGGTAACTGATTCTAAGGATTCCGTAAGTTCCCATTTTAAGGAGCACGCCAGCAAGAATCACTGAAATTGGAGTAGGAGCTTCAACGTGTGCATCCGGTAACCACGTATGGAATGGAAACACTGGAATCTTTATAGCAAAACCAACAAATAACGCAAGGTAAGCAATAAACCTCAGGTTGTTAGGATTGAGTGGAGAAAGAATTCCATCTCCTGTATAATTACCTGAGTTCATTAATTGTAAAAGGTTAAAAGTAAATACCTTAGTGCCATCAGCTAATGTTTCTGTTGCGCTAAAATATAGTCCGATCATTACTAAAAGGATGAAAATACTTCCGAATAATGTGTAAATAAAGAACTTGATAGCTGCATATTCTTTTCTTGGACCGCCCCAAATTCCTATAAGGAAGTACATCGGGAGCAACATTAATTCCCAGAAGATATAGAATAAGAAAAAGTCGAGTGCAACAAATACTCCCATCATTCCGGTATCGAGGAGTAGGAATAATGCGAAATATCCCTTTAAGGAATGATTGATATTCCATGAAGAGATTGTTGCTATAAAGGAAATTAATGAGGTTAAAAGAACCATCGGCATGCTTAAGCCATCAACACCGAGGAAGTAATCAATTTTTACAGTTCCGAGCCAGGAGATTCCTCCAATTTCAATCCATCTGAACTTCTCAATAAATTGGAATGATCTTTCTTCATACACACCGGCTGCGGAATAGTTATAATTAGCTAATAATATAATAGCTAATACAACTTGAATTGCTGTAATTGCCAATGTAGTGTATTTAATGGTATTACCTTGTTCTTTTTTAAGGAACAAGATTATAATCATCCCCAGAACCGGTAAAAATGTGATTAATGTTAATATCGGAAATCCAATCATAATGACTAACCTATATTTTTAATATTATTTGAAAATGGATTACTCCATTTTACCATTATCCTGTAAGTGAACTAAGCAGTTCATTACTGTTATTTCAGAAATCAAAATGGTTTAAAGAACAACAAAAGTATGATCACTGCAAATACAACAAATACTATGTAAGTCTGAACTTTACCTGTCTGTAATTTTCTAAAAGCAAACCCGATAAATCCGCTAAAGAAAGCAGTAAAGTTTACGAATCCATCAACTACAAAAGTATCTAAGAGCCCGCTTAACCTGGAAATAAATCTTCCAAGCCATGCAGAACCATTAACAGCTCCATCAACAATTTTATTATCAAACCATGAAAGAATTTTCGAAAAATTTAATGTACCGGATACAGCAGTTGCATCGTAAGCTTCATCGAGGTACCATTTGTTCAAAGAAAAATTGTAAAGCGGTTTTATTTTAGTTGCAAGATTATCAGCATTAATTTTTTTCCATTGGTAAAAGAGAAATGCAAACAAAATTCCCATTCCGGCTAATAATATTGACATACCCATAGCAGGATAATGAGCCCAATGCATTGTTTCAGTATATAACGGTGAATGAGTTATTTCTCCGTGCACAACTGTTTCGTGTGTATCAGTCTGCATAAATTCAAATCGAGATGATTCAGGAACAACTGAATGAGGAGTTTTAACCCAATCTTTCATAAACCATCCGGCATCCGGAGAAAGAGGATTTGGTGTGTACCAAATAAAAATTGATAGCGCAGCAAGAACTACAAGCGGACCAACCATAACCCATGGGGATTCATGTGCATGATCGTATTTGTGATGATCTCTCGGCTCACCATGAAAAGTTAAAATTACCAAGCGGAACATGTAAAAAGCTGTCATTGCTGCAACAGTAAATCCCATAATTGGTATTAGCCAGTGTCCGGTTAATTTACCGAATGCAAGTGTACCGGCAAGTATTCCATCTTTACTTAAAAATCCTGAAGTGAGCGGAATTCCAGATATTGCGATAGTTGAAATCAAAAAAGTGGCATAGGTTAACGGGAGTTTTTTTCTTAGTCCGCCCATGTTACGGATATCCTGCTCATGATGCATTGCATGAATTACTGACCCGGACCCAAGAAACAAACATGCTTTAAAGAATGCATGAGTTACAAGATGGAAAAATGCAAATACATATGCACCAACACCTAAGGACATAACCATATACCCTAACTGAGAAACAGTTGAGTAGGCAAGTACTTTTTTAATATCATTTTGTGTGAATGCAATTGTAGCAGCAACAAGTGAAGTAAATGCACCAACTACTGCAATAACAAGCATTGCATCTGCAGTAAGCATAACAAAAATTCTTGTCACAAGGTAAACACCGGCGGCAACCATTGTTGCAGCGTGAATTAATGCACTAACAGGAGTCGGACCTTCCATTGCATCTGGTAACCAAACATGAAGAGGGAATTGAGCCGATTTACCGACTGCACCCATAAATATCAAAATGCCGGCAGCTGTTAACCAGGCTTCGCTGTTAAATGGAATATTTCCTTGTGAAATCTGAGTAAAGATTGTATCGAATGTAAATGTTTTATAATGAGTAAATAAAATTAGGATACCGATAAACATTCCGATATCACCAATACGGTTAACAATAAAAGCTTTCTTAGCAGCGTCGGCTGCAGATTTTTTTTCGTACCAGTGACCGATTAATAGGTATGATGATAGACCAACGAGCTCCCAGAAAATATACATCATTAATAAATTGTGTGTTAAAACTATTCCGAGCACCGAGAAAGTGAATAATCCAAGGTTTGCAAAGTATCTTGTATATCTCTGATCGCCATGCATATATTCGATAGAGAAAATATGAACCAGCATACTTATTAAATTTACAACAAACAGCATAATGACAGTAACATTATCAATCTTAATTCCAAGTTCTATATTTACAACACCGGCAAGTGGCGCAGCACCTATGGTTATCCAGTTGAATGAAGAAATTATATCGTTATTTAAATAGTATGCTAACTTGGAATACATTACTACGACAGAAAGTAAGAATGCAATTGTTAAAATTGCTACTTCAAACAAATAGAGTTTTGGAAATCTTTTGCCAAGAAGAATAACTACTGTAAACCCCAGCAGAGGTAGAAAAAGAATTATTAATGATAATGTTGATAATACTGATTCAGTCATATCCTAGTCTTTTAAGTGATCTATTTCGTCTACGTTTACATTTGTAAAAGTTTTGTAAATATTAAGTACAATTGCAAGAGCTATCGCAGCTTCTGCTGCAGCAAGTATAATAACAAACAGAGCTACTATCTGTCCATTAATTCCAAGATTACCGTATTTAGAAAATGCTACGAAATTGATGTTAGCAGAATTCAATAAAAGTTCAATTCCCATTAAGACCATTACAGCGTTCTTGCGTGTAATAATTCCGTAAATACCCAGTGAAAAAAGAATAGAACTTATAACCAAAAAATGTGTCAGACCAACTTGAGCCAAGCTACTTCTCCTTCATATCTGATGTTCTATAGCATCAGTAAAAAAGTGAAATCAAAAAAAATAACGATTTATTCTTTATCTCTTCTTGCTATCGAAGCTGCACCAATCAATACAACAAGAAGTAAAATTCCAAGTAATTCAAAAATCAATACATAATTTGTAAGTAATTCTTTACCGATTGCATAAGTCGTAGTTACTGGCAAATCAACAGTTTCGGTTTTCCAATCGGTCCAAACCATCACAGAAGTTAATGCACCGAAAAGAATTCCAACACCAATTGCTGCCGGTAATAAATGAATTGTTCCGGTTCTTATATCCACATCGGTAATTTTATTGGTTAGCATTACTCCAAATAATATTAGGATGAGAATTCCGCCCACGTATACCATTATTTGAACAATTGCTAAAAAGTCTGCGCCAAGAAGAACATAAATTCCGGCGACTCCAAAAAAAGTAAATAAAAGAGAGAAACCGGAATAAATAACATTCCTTGTAGTTACTACAACAAATGCAGATGCAACAGTGATAATTGCAAATAAATAAAATATTATATCGTATAGTGTCATAATCTATCTATCTAACTTGCCGGTTTTTGTTCATCTTTTGGTTTTGCTGCTGCTGCAGCTTTCTGCGCCTCTTTTTCAGCAGTAAATTTTTCGAAATTAAGTTTTTTCTCTTTAGCTTCTTCTTCTGAAAGAGTAGCAAATTTGTAGATTAAATTGTTTCTATCATATTCAGAAAATTCGAAAATATCCGTCATATAAATGCATTCTGTTGGGCAGGGGAAAACGCATAACTGGCAATAACAGCATTTTGCAAAATCAATATTGAATTTGGTTACCCATAGTGCTTTCTTCTTACCATTTGATGTTACACCAAGATCTTCTCCGGGAATACTTTTTACTGTTTCAATTTCAATACAGCTTACAGGACAAGCACGTGAGCATTGATCGCATCCGATACAATCGTCCATATTAACATATAGTCTATTTCTTTCCCGCTCGGGTAATTTTAATTTTACTTCCGGATATTGAATTGTAACAGCCGGTGTGAAAAGATGTTTGAATGTAATCTTCATACCGACAAGAACAGTATAAATTCCGAGCCATGTATTTTTAAAGTATTCTTTCATAATATCACAAAAGTGAAATGACTCCAATAATAATTAGATTTACAAATGCATAAGGAATTAAATATTTCCAGCATAAACTCATCAACTGATCAACTCTTAATCGCGGTAAAGTCCATCTTAACCACATTTGAATAAGAATAAACAACCAACCTTTTGCAAGGAACCAGAATGCCTGTTCAAATGGTATCAACCATTCAATTCCTAAAGAATTTCCTAAATACCCTATTGGTGAATGATATCCTCCAAAGAAGAGAATTGATACAATAGCCGAAACTGCAAACATATTTCCATATTCGGAAAGCATAAACATTGCCCATTTCATTCCGCAATATTCTGTAAAATAACCGGCGACTAATTCTGATTCTGCTTCGGGAATATCGAAAGGTGTTCTGTTAACTTCTGCAAGTGTGCTTATAAAAATTATGATGAAACCAACTACCATAAAAGGAATTAATAGAAACTTTGTTAAACCAAATTCAGCACCACCAAGAATATTCCAATTCCAGAAATAAGCTGTCTGCATATTGCTAATTTTATCAAGACTTAAAGTGCCGGTAAGCATTACAATAGAAAGTACAATTATTGCAGTAGGAATTTCGTAACTAACTATTTGAGCAGCACTTCTCATAGCACCGAGCAAAGAGTATTTATTATTAGAAGACCAGCCGGCCATTAAAATTCCACCTACAACCAAGGATGAAATTGCTATTACATAAAACAGACCGACTTCGGCTTCACTACCGATTAATTTGCTGGAGAAGGGGATTGCAGCATAGGCAGCAAAACTTCCTGTAAATACAAGCACAGGGGCGATGTTATATAGTTTACTATCAATGTCCTTAGCTGTTGCATCTTCTTTCTGAAGCATCTTAACAAAGTCTGCTACAGTCTGGAATAATCCGAAAGGACCGGTTCTATTTGGACCAACACGATCCTGTATCCATGCAGATACTTTTCTTTCTAGATAAACACCAATAAGAGCAACAATCAATACATTTACAAGAGGGAAGACTGCTACTATTAATGTAGCTAAAATTGTATTACCGGTTAAATCGTAAAAGTATTGGTACATTATCTATCTACTTCTCCTAAAACAATATCAATACTTCCGAGTATTGCAATTACATCAGCTACAAGATAACCCTTGCATAACTCGCCAAGTACTTCTAAGTTAACAAAAGATGGAGCTCTAACTTTTACTCTGAACGGATTTACCGTTCCGTCACTTACAATAAAGTAACCTAATTCTCCACGAGGATTTTCAACTCTTTTATATACAGTTCCTTTTGGAGGTTTAATTCTTTTTGGTATTGCCGATTGAACATCACCTTCGGGAATATTATCAATTGCCTGTTCAATAATTCTTAAGCTCTGTTCCATTTCACGTATGCGGACGTAATACCGATCCCAACAATCACCTACTGTTCCCATCAATCCTTTTCCAACTGGAATTTCAAAATCGAACCGGTCGTAAATTGAATA
>CAZEBL010000117.1:7618-9029 GCA_964510325.1 uncultured Melioribacter sp.
AATAAGGATCATCTCTTCTTAAATCGAATTTAATTCCGCTTCCACGCAAAGTTGGACCGGAAGCACCAAAATTAATTGCTGTATCTACAGGAAGAACTCCGATATTGGCAGTCCTTTCGATAAAAATTTTATTATAGCTTAGAAGATTATCAAGCTCTACAATAGTCGGTTTGAAGTAATTGCAAAACTCTTTTGTTTTCCTTACAAAGTCAGGGTGAATATCGTGCGAAAGTCCACCAATCCAGATGTAATTATAGAGCATCCGGGCACCGCATGTTTCTTCAATAATGCTAAGGATATGTTCACGGTCGCGGAATAAGTAGAGGAAAGGTGTAAGAGCACCAATATCTGCGCCATTAGAGCCGATAGCTACAAGATGAGAAGCAATCCTTTGTAACTCTGCCATAATTACACGTATATATTCAACTCTTTCCGGTACTTCTATACCAAGCAACTTTTCAACAGCTAATGCATAACCAAAATTATTTCCAATTGAAGCGAGGTAATCGAGCCGGTCTGTATAAGGAACAACCTGGTTATATTGCATAGCTTCGGCATGCTTTTCAAAACATCTATGAAGATAACCAAGGTGCGGTGTTACTTTATTGACTAATTCACCTTCAATTTCTAGCTCGAGTCTAAGCACTCCATGTGTAGAGGGGTGCTGTGGACCCATATTCAATACCATATGTTCAGTCTTAAGAGCCATTCTAGTATGGGACCTTCATTCCCTGATAAAATTCCGGATTTTTATAATCCTTTCTTAAAGGATGTCTGCTTACTTTAGTTGTAAATTCATCCCAGTCATATGGCATAAGAATTCTTCTTAAATCGGGATGATTCAAAAAGAAAATTCCGAGTAGATCAAAAGCTTCTCTTTCATGCCAGTTTGCACTTTTCCAGATATTTTCAACTGATTCAACTTTTGGTTCTGTTCTAGAAGTGGAGACTTTCAGTGAAATTTTGTGTTTTAGCGAAACTGAATGCAAATTATAGTAAACACTTAAAGTCCCGCCTTCAATTAATTCATCACCATCGGCATTGGTTACTTTATTTCCATTGGCATCATCAACACCTGAGAGGCACATCAAACTATCAAATTGTAAATCGGGATGTTCTCTTAAAAATTTTGATACTCTATGAATTTGAAGCGGGTCAACTGAAATAATCGGTTCGGTAGGCGTATCTTTATCCAATCCTAAGATTGAATCACCGAACTCGTTTTTTAATATTTCAAAAATTTCTTCAGCAGATTTCATGCAGATTTTTTTCTTAATGATTCGTTTCTAATTTTTTCTTGTAATTTTAACAAACCTTCTAACAAAGCTTCCGGTCGAGGAGGGCAACCCGGGACATAAACATCAACCGGGATCACGCGGTCGATCCCTTTTAGAACGTGGTAACCATGCTC
>CAZEBL010000118.1:0-3115 GCA_964510325.1 uncultured Melioribacter sp.
GATTGAATCAGTTGGATTGGATTGGAAGACTTTACATTCAGGAACATACCAATTAACAGTTCCATATAATTCTCCACATCCAACAAAATTGTGGGGATTAGAATTTGAACATCAAATCAATTTTACATTCTTACCCGGGTTACTCAAGAATATTGTTCTTAGCTATAATGCGTCCTTTGTTAAATCGGAAACATGGCTTATCAGATCTCGGATAGATACTACGTGGGTACAGGTATTACCTCCTCCTTTTCCAAAGATCGCTCAGTTTGTTGAGGTCCCGGTTCAAAGAAAACAACAGCTCGAAAATCAACCAAAGTTTTTCGGTAATATTGCCCTTGGTTATGATATTGGAGGGTTCTCTGCAAGAATTTCGATGTATCATCAAGCTGAATACTATAGTTCATTTTCTGCCAGCGGAAGAAGTGATAATTTAGTTAGTGGTTATACAAGATTCGATCTGGCTCTTAAGCAAGAACTGTTCGATTATTTATCTCTGGTACTTAATGTAAGCAACCTTTCGAATATTAAGGAAGAGAGAGTAATAGACAATAAAGTTAATGGATATAAAATTTTAAACACAAGTGAATTATACGGTTTAACAGCCGAATTCGGCATCAGACTTACTTTATAACTTCTATTGTAGTTTATTATTGTAAAGCTGTTAAATCATTTTGTATTCTATAGAGTTCTCTAATATTTATTTCTATCGAATAGGAATAATAAAAAACAAACACTAACCAGGAGGAAGAAATATGAACAAAAAGAAACTAACTTTATTAGTAATGATTACATTACTATTCTCATCATTCTCTTTTGGGCAGGTTTTAAAGATTCAGCCATACGACAAAGATCCTAGATCGATTATTGCTATAATTAGAGCCGATACTACTGCTAATCCAGGAATATTAGCAACAAGAATTTATGAACTTGAGAATGGAGGAATTTACCTAAGTACAGAAATTCTTACTTTAGTTAAAAACAAAACACTACGTTTGAGAGCCCCTGCTGGACCCAAACCGATTATTTATTTGTATCCAACCGGCACAGGTTCTAATCCAACTCGTCCTCCCGGAAATTTTGTCGTATTGAATAGCGGGCATATTGAGTTCACTAATATTGCAATTGCTGGTATTTTTGAACCCACACCAACAACTATTAACGATATTCAGGGCGGATTAATTAATACAACCGGAGTTGGTTCACGAATAAAAATTGATAACTGTCTGTTAACAAATATTAACGGCCAGCATATCCGTACTGGAAGCGGTTCGAACCTTGTAAAGGTTACCAACTCTATCTTTGCAAATATGGGTTCTCTCACCACCTCAAATTTTGGTGCTGGTAAAGGAATCGACTTACGTGAAGTTTCTTGCGACTCCTTAATTCTTATTAATAACACTTTTGTTAATTATCAGGATAGACCTGTTCGCCACTTAAATCTTGCCGCCGGAAATACAGTAACAGGAATATTAAATTATTGTATAATTGACCATAACACATTCTTAAATGGAATGGGTTTCCACGGCGTTCTTTCGCTGGGTAACGTTGGAAAAAGAGTTCAGATAACAAACAATATTTTCTTCGATGCTTATGCTCTTGGTGCAGATTCCCTTGATGTGGAACGTTCTGTTGAATATAACAATACAGGTGAAAAATATGCTAATGGTAATAATACAATGCCAATGATATTTACAGCTCCAAATGATACGACCATTTGGGATGTTTCTAATAATTTTGTTGGTACATCAGCTCTTGGGCAAAGTTGGTTTGCTGCTCATCCACGTCATTATGAAGGACCATATATAACTAATCATATTACCCAACGTCTAGGTGCAAAAGCCGCTGCAGCATTTACAAAGCTCACAAATTTCGGTTTTGTACGAACTCCTCGCCTTATGACTAATCTAATGGATTATTATATTAGTCCAACAGGTGGAAATTATACAAAGAATAAACCCGGGTATAATTATTTAATTCATGATATGGATAGAAGAACATACAAGTATTTTACTGATACTCTTAATTGTACTTATTCTATTCAGCATCCGGCATTTACAGGTGCTCAAAAAGGATTTCCAGCTGGAGATCTTAACTGGTTCCCAACTCAAAAAGCTGACTGGTTAGCACAAGGCGGTACCAGTGTTCATCCTGTGGAAGGAATTCCAACTGAATTTACTTTAGAGCAGAATTATCCAAATCCTTTCAATCCTACAACTAATATCAAATTCAGTTTACCAAAATCCTATGTTGTTTCTCTTGTTATATATAATATGCTGGGACAAAAAGTTGCAACATTAATTGATGGTAAAGAATTCAATGCCGGTAATTATAATTATACATGGAACGGAAAAGATCTTGTAGGCAACAATTTATCCTCTGGTATTTATTTCTATCAATTAAATACAAAAGACTTTTCTGTTACGAAAAAGATGATGCTCTTAAAGTAATACGTTCTTTTTTTCAATTTAACAATGCGGTAACCTGAAATACGGTTATCGCATTTTTTATATCATAATTAATAATATTTCTTTTGAGACATAATGAAAAACCTAAAAAATATTTTGTATTGCTTTTTAATACTTGTTGCATTTTCATCCTGTAAAAATCAACCTCTTGTAAATACAAGTGAATGGGATAACGTTGATAAAATAATTGCACAAATTAAATTACCTGAAATCCCTTCAGCAGAATTTAGGTTAAGTGATTTTGGTAGCCCTGAAGAGTTAAATGCTAATATCAAACCGTATCTTGATAAAGCAATAGAGAAATGTTCTTCTATGGGTGGCGGTAAAATTATTATTTCTAAAGGGGAATATTTTTCGAAAGGACCAATTCATCTCAAAAGCAATATCAATCTTCATTTTGAAGATGGTGTTGTTATTAAATTCAGTAATAATCCAGAAGATTATTTACCAGTTGTTTTTACAAGGTGGGAAGGCGTAGAATGTTATAATTATTCCCCCCTTATCTATGCCTATGAACAAGAAAACATTGCTATTACAGGTAATGCAGTTCTTGACGGGCGAGCAGATAATAATAACTGGTGGCCCTGGAAAGGTAAAACTGAATATGGATTCAAAAAGGGAATGCCAAGTCAATTAGATGATTATGCACG
>CAZEBL010000118.1:3125-8997 GCA_964510325.1 uncultured Melioribacter sp.
GTCTATTAAAATTGGATGAAGATCAGGTTGATGTTTCTAAAAGAATTTTTGGAGAGGGTTTCTACTTAAGACCAAATTTTCTTCAGTTGTATAAATGTAAAAATATCCTTTTAAGTGATATCAAAATAACCAATTCCCCAATGTGGGTTATTCACCCGGTCCTTTGCGAAAATGTAACTATCAGAAATGTAAAATCTATTAGTCATGGTCCGAATTCCGATGGCTGCGATCCGGAATCTTCGCGTAATGTTTTAATTGAAGATTGTTACTTTGATAATGGTGACGATTGCATCGCAATAAAATCGGGCAGAAATTTTGATGGAAGACGAATTGCAGTGCCAAGCGAAAATATAATAATTAGAAATTGTGTAATGAAAGACGGGCACGGTGGGGTTGTTATAGGAAGCGAAGTATCAGGCGGATGCCGCAACGTGTTTGCGGAAAATTGTAAAATGGATAGTCCTAATCTCGACCGTATGCTGAGAATAAAATCGAATACTCTGCGCGGCGGTTTTGTTGAAAATATTTTTGTCAGGAATATTGAAGTCGGAACGGTGGACAATGCTATCTTTCTAATTGAACTTCTATATGAAATGAAACCGAATGAGGTGGGTAAATTTCCACCGAAAGTAAGAAACATTCATGTGGAAAATGTTAAAAGCCAGAAAAGTGAATACGCATTACAACTAATAGGAATTGATAATTCTCCAATCGACGAAATTTATATTTCCGATTGTGAATTCAATAATGTAGAAAAGGGAAATTTTATTCAAAATGTTAAATCAATTACTCTGAATAATGTTAAAGTGAATGGAGAGTTGATTAAAGAAATAAAATAGGATTCTAATTTACAAAACCGGAGTACCCATGAAAAAATATTTTGTTTTAGTAATTATACTAAGTGCTAATATTCTCTCTTATTCACAGAATACTAATCAACTATTGGTTGATAAAAATTTACCAATGTTTGTAAGATTAGCCGATTCATTTCTTCTAAGGCATCCCGGAGCAGTTACATACGACTCAATTTTTACAGAAACAAAATGGAATTACGAACAGGGATTGATTCTTGAAGCACTCTATCAGGTTTATCTATACACCGGAGAGGAAAAGTATTTTCAATTTATTAAGGAGAACCTAGATCAATACATTGAAGAAGACGGCAAAATAAAAACGTATAAATTCGAGAACTTTAATATAGATCTTGTTAATCCCGGCAGAGCACTTTTACATACTTACAGCAAAACAGGAATTGAAAAATTTAAGATAGCAGCAGATACTTTAAGAAAACAATTAACCTATCATCCAAGAACACCAAGTGGGGGATTCTGGCATAAACTCATTTATTCAGATCAAATGTGGCTCGATGGTCTTTACATGGGTCAGCCTTTCTATGCATTATATTCCAAGCTGAACAATCAACCAAAATTCTATGATGATATTATTCACCAGTTCACATTAATAGAAAAGAAAACAAGGGATAAAAAAACAGGTTTACTTTACCACGCATGGGACGAAAGTAAAAAACAAAAATGGGCTGATCCTAAAACCGGTCGCTCGCCAAATTTCTGGGGAAGAGCCATGGGATGGTACGCAATGGCTTTGGTAGATGTGCTTGACATTCTTCCCGAAAACTATTCCAAAAAAATTGAATTGAAAAAAATTCTTCAACGTTTTGCTAAAGCAATAATTAAATACAGAGATAAAAACACTAACATCTGGTATCAGGTAGTTGATATGCCGGATAGAGAAGGAAATTATCTCGAAGCTTCCGCAACAAGCATGTTTGCTTATGCATTGGCCAAAGGAGCAAATAAAGGTTACCTGAATAAAAAATATTTAACAATTGCAAAAGATGTTTTCGAAGGATTATTAAAACATCTTTCTAAAATTGAAGGTACCGGTTACATAAATCTTTATCAGATTTGCCGTAGTGCCGGTCTTGGCGGAACCCCCTACCGTGATGGTAGTTTTGAATATTACATTAGCGAACCGAAAAGAATGAATGATATAAAAGGTTACGGACCATTTATTCTTGCTGCTTTAGAACTAGATAAAGCCGGATTCAGATTTAATAATATTTCAATTCAAAAAGCAGAGTAATTATTCATTAAATAGTTTGTAGAAATTATATGAAAAATAGAATCACTCATTTCTTGTTATTGCTATTTGTTGTTCAATTAAATGTTTTATTGGCTCAAAATATTTTTGTAGCTCCGAATGGTAACGATGTAAATACCGGTACAATAAACGAACCGTTATTAAATTTATCTTCAGCAATTTCCAAAGCGAAAGCCGGCGATACAATTTTTGTAAGAGGTGGTACATTTATTTACAATGCAACGATTTCCATTTCGAAAAGCGGTACTAAAACATCCCGTTATTATATTTTTGCATATAAAAACGAACGTCCAGTTCTAGATTTTTCTTCACAGGCTGTTGGAAGTAGCAATCGTGGTATTCGATTAAGCAATGCAAGTTACTGGCATATAAAAGGACTTGATATTAAAGGAGCCGGTGATAATGGGATGGAAATTAGCGGCGGTGCTAATAATATAATCGAATTCTGTGCATTCTATGAGAATAGAGATTCAGGTTTGCAATTAAGCAATGGCGCTTCAAATAACCAGATTATTAACTGCGATTCTTACAATAATGCAGATCCACCAAATTCTCCGACGGATCCTGGTTATGATGATGCTGATGGATTCGCACCTAAATTAACCGTTGGTAGTGGAAATTATTTTTATGGTTGTAGAGCATGGAACAATTGTGATGATGGGTGGGATGGTTATTTAAGAGGTACTAACAATGTGACTACTATAATAGAAAATTGTTGGTCATTTAAGAATGGATATTTAAAAGATGGAAGTAATCCTGGCACACAAAGCAATGGTAATGGATTTAAGATGGGTGGCGGTGATAATAGCAATAGCGATCGGTTAATGCATCATGTTACATTAAAAAAATGTCTTGCTTTCGATAACAAAGTAAAAGGGTTCGATCAAAATAACAATGACGGCTCAATGACGTTATTAAATTGCACCGGATTCAGAAACTTAACAGCCGATTATAGAATAACAAGAGCATTAAATCCCGGTCAAACACTTACTATAAAAAATTCGATAGCATATTTGGGCTTAGTTGAATTAGGAAATTTTGCAGTCCAGGAAAAAAATAGCTGGCTTGCACCTTTTAATGTTTCGGCTAATGATTTTCAGAGTATTGATGTTTCCCAGGCAACACGACCAAGAAAAGAAGATGGTAGCTTACCAGATATTACATTTTTGCATCTTGCTAACGGTAGTCAATTTATAGATGCCGGTGTTGATGTTGGTTTGCCATTTAAAGGTTTAGCTCCGGATTTAGGAGCTTTTGAATATGAAGGACCTTCTACAATTAATTACGATGAATTAATCAGTTCAGAAATTATTCTTCATCAGAATTTTCCAAATCCATTCAACCCGGAAACTAAAATTTCCTTTTCCTTACCTAAGGAGATGGAGATTAAATTAGAAGTTTTCGATTTACTCGGTCGTTCCGTTACAAAACTTATCGATGGGAAATATCAGAGCGGCTATCACACAGTTCTATTTAATGCAAAAGGAATTTCATCCGGGGTTTATATTTATCGCTTAACTTCCGGGGGTTTTAATCAGAGTAAACGATTTGTCCTTCTGAAATAAATTTAAATAAAATTAAGTGTTTTTAGCTAGAAATTTAGATTTATGATGGAAAATTGATTTATTTAATTGACTAAAAGGGGATTTTTTTAGATTTTTAGTTAAACGATTAAGTAAACGATATGATTTCCGTAATTAAGCTTTTTTGAATGTTTTAGCATGTTATTTATGGTTAATATTTATATCATTCTATGAGCATAAGAGTATGAAACAGAATTCCTTGATTAAAATTTTTTTAGCCATAGCATTAATTTTTTTTAGTGCTTGCTCAAGCGATAGTAGTGTAAGAAGAATTAAGATTGGTCATGGGTTAGACCAATCTCATCCCGTTCACAAAGCCATGCTCTATTTAGCCGAAAGAGCTGCTCAAAAATCCAATGGGAAAATTCAAATTACAGTTTATCCAAGCCAACAGCTTGGAACGGAACGTGAATGTTTAGAACTTCTTCAAATAGGAAGTTTAGGTATGACTAAAGTTTCGTCCTCTGTGCTTGAAGGATTTGTTCCGGACTTTAAAGTTTTTTCACTGCCATTCATATTTGCAAACGAGAAACAGAAATTCGATTTTTTTGAAAGCTCTGCCGGTAAAGATTTATTAAAGAGCACTCAAAAATTCTGGTTAAGAGGTTTGTGTTATTATGATGCCGGAAACCGAAGCTTTTATACTAAGGATAAACCAATTTTAACCCCGGATGATTTAAAGGGCTTGAAGATTAGAACTCAGGAGAGCCCAACATCAGTAAAATTAGTACGAGCTTTAGGCGGTTCAGCAACACCTATTGCATGGGGCGAATTGTACACCGCACTACAACAGGGCGTTGTTGACGGCGCTGAAAATAATCCTCCAAGTTTTTATCTATCACGTCATTATGAAGTTTGTAAATATTATTCTCTCAATGAACATACTTCGGTTCCGGATGTTTTATTAATAAGTACTGTAATCTGGGATGACCTTACTCCTCAGGAACAACAATGGATTCAGGAAGCGGCTGATGAATCTTATCAGTATCAAAAAAAATTGTGGAAAGAAGCTACCGAAGAAGCACTTAAGGAAGTTCAGAAGGCGGGTGTAAAAATTTATTATCCGGACAAATCTCTATTCGAAGAAAAAGTTAAACCACTTATTGAAGAGTACCGAAATGAACCTTCTGTTTATAATCTTATTAAACAAATCAAAATGGTAGATATTAATGAATAAGATAAAAAATCTAATCGATACTGTTTTGAGATGGTTCCTGATTTTTATTATTTCATTAATGACAATCAATGTTCTTTGGCAGGTATTTACCAGATTTGTTTTACAAAACCCGAGTTCGTTTACAGAGGAGTTAGCGCGTTATACGCTTGTTTGGCTTGGAATTTTAGGTGCAAGTTATGTCGCCGGTCAAAAGATGCATCTTGCTATAGATCTTCTCTCACACAAATTACATGGCAAATCCAAACTTTATCTTGAAATTTTTATTCAGGTATCTATTTTCTTTTTCTCTCTGGTTGTAATGGTGATAGGCGGTTATCGATTAGTATTGATTACACTCAGTCTTAATCAAATTTCTGCAGCTTTACAGGTGCCGCTTGGTTATGTATATCTTGTGGTCCCTGTAAGCGGCGCACTAATTCTATTTTATTCAAGCTACTTTATTATTGAAGCAATAAAAAAATTAAAGGAATTATAAATTTTTAGCCATTATAATAACTGATTACCCTATGGAATCATTAGAAATAATTGTCTTAGTATTAACTTTCGCTATTCTGCTATCTTTGGGGGTACCGATTTCTTTTAGCATTGGAATCTCTACTCTTATTACAATGCTCTTTAGCATTCAAACTTTACCTTCGCTAACTACAGTAGCGCAGAGAATGGCAACCGGTATTGATAGCTTTGCATTACTTGCGATTCCGTTTTTTATTCTTGCCGGTCAATTAATGAATAGCGGCGGAATTGCACGGCGTTTAATTGACTTTGCAAAAATCCTTGTGGGAAAATTACCCGGCGGACTGGCATTTGTAAATATAATGGCAGCAATGTTGTTTGGTGCAATTTCAGGGTCTGCTGTTGCAGCTGCTTCTGCAATAGGCGGATTTATGACACCCATTATGAGAAAAGAAGGTTACGACCGCGGATTTTCTGCTGCCGTGAACATAACTTCTGCAACTACTGGAATGATTATTCCACCAAGCAATATTTTAAT
>CAZEBL010000119.1:0-1720 GCA_964510325.1 uncultured Melioribacter sp.
CCAATTCTTGAAAGAGTCTTCAATCAATTTGTAAGTAGGAATAACTGTAATTGTTTTATCCCAGTTTTGAACTTTTACTACATTTAGTGAGATATCTATTACATCTCCATCTGCAGAATACTTTGGAACTTCGATCCAATCGCCAACCTTTACAAGATCGTAAGAGGAGATTTGAATACTTGCAACGAATGATAAAATTGTATCCCGGAAAAGGAGTAATAGAACTGCGGTTAATGCACCCAATCCTGTTAAAATTGTCCAGGGTGATTCGCCTATCAAATTTCCTATAATTAATATCGAACCGAAAATGTAAAGAATTATAATTACAACCTGGAAATACCCTTTGATCGGTCGCTCTTTGTATTTTTCCGTAGTTTCAAAGTAGTCACTAATGGAGGTTAATAGTGCAGTTACGACCGAAATAAAAATTAATATACCTAATGAACTAATAACTAATTTAAGAGCTGTTTTATATTCAGGTAATAGGTAGATAAAACTATTAATTATAAAAAGAGGAACAAAGTAAGAAACACGACTTAATACCCGGTTGCTAAAAAGTATATCGTCTATTTTTGTGTTTGTAGATTTTACAAGTTTTTTAATAACTCTGAATACAATTTTTTTTGCAACGTAATAAGAAGCTATTGCAAGGATAAGAACAAGCAAGAATTTTAGATTGTTATCGAGCCAGCTAAATTGTTTTAGTATGTCCTCAATTTTATTTATCATAAATTTTTAGAACTCTTAATTCCTTCGGTTCAAAGTTAACAAAAATTTTTTTTGATAATGAAGGTAATCGTACCAAATCAGAATCAAATAATATTTTATGATAAAAAATGATTACTTTTCGCCTCGTTTTTAGAATGGAATTATAAATGACGAAAAATGAGAATTTCAAAGCTTACGTTGCATGGATATCGATCTGTATAATCTGGGGAACAACTTACCTTGCAATAAGAATTGGAGTTGCAGATATACCACCGGTTTTATTTGCCGGATTCAGATGGTTAATTGCCGGTCCTATTTTATTCTTAATCCTTAAATCCCGAGGAATGGCATTGCCTAAAAAAGAAGATCTAATACCAATGGGAATTGTTGGATTAGCATTACTCGGAATAGGGAACGGATTTGTTGTATTTGCCGAACAATCTGTACCAAGCGGATTAACCTCCCTGTTAATAACAACTGTTCCGTTCTGGATTGTAGGCATAGAAGCATTTATGCCAAAAGGTGTTCGTATGAATCTTACTGTTATGTTTGGGTTGTTACTTGGATTGGTAGGCATAATACTAATATTCGGTCATGATTTAGGAAGTTTGTTAGAGCCCAAATTTTTAGCCGGTGTAATCGGTTTAATGGTAGCTGTTATTGGATGGTCTACTGGAACAATTTATTCGAAGTATAAAAAGGTAAGTGTTCATCCATTGATGGGTGCTTCGATTCAAATGATAATTGCCGGGATATTTTTAACAATATTCGGTTTAATTCTCGGGGAAGCATCGTCATTCCATTTTACCAATGATAGTTTCATCGCATTCGTTTACCTGATAATTTTCGGTTCGCTTATCGGTTATGCATCTTACATTTATGCGGTTGCACATTTACCTGTGTCGCTCGTATCAACTTATGCTTATGTCAATCCTGTCATTGCTCTTTTCCTTGGATGGTTCGTCCTTAATGAAAAAATAACCACCGAGATTTTTATTGGAGCGATAATTAT
>CAZEBL010000119.1:1730-5134 GCA_964510325.1 uncultured Melioribacter sp.
CACTTGTGAAGAAAGGAACTTCTAATCCCAAAATTAAATTTGAATAATGACTCTCCTTGCCGCCAAAATAAAATTTGAATAAAGACCAGTATAATTCTCTTATTCAAAAAGTAATTGACATTTAACCTTTTCAGGATTAATTTTAATTGAATTTTAATGAGGGGATCTTGATATGAAGCTCTACCTAACTTTTTTAATTGTTGTTTCCACACTTATAATTTCTTGCAATAACTATGAAAAAACAAACTCTGAAAATGCTGACTCCCAGTTAGAAGCAGCCATTGAATTCCAAACATCACTTATTAATGAACTCTCACAAAAATTTAAAGTTGATACTCTTGGCGGTCACTCGAATGTTAACAATGCGTTGATGCAAATTAGCATTAAAGATTCTACTTATGATCATTCCAACACATATAATTATTCATTACAAGTATTCCTGAAGTGGAAAGAAAAATATAGTCGCTATAAGAATAGTGTATTATTCTCAGGAGGTAATCATTTCAGTTTTGAATTAAAAGATGATTATACAGTAACAACAGTCGATGTAATCAGCTATACATTGAAAAACCAGAATTTGATTGAATTTAACATCCGATCAGTTTCACTCAATCTCTAAATGTATTTTAATTTACTATTAAACTCGACTAATTAATCATTGATTGGACATAAAATGGAATTTTCAATTGTTGAAAACAGGAAAAGTTTTTTCATAAGAATTTTTGTTCTAATTACTTTTGGCTTTGTTTTACTTGCGACATTTTCTGTAATTGGTGTCGTTTATATTATTGTGCCGTTGCTACAGTTTATCCCTTTTTTTATATCAACAAATTACTTTTATCAAAAGAACGGAACGATAAAGTTTGAAGAAGAGCAGATAACAATTACTACAGAATCGAGTGTTGTAATTAAAAACGATGACTTAATGAGCATTAAAATATTTTTAAGTGATCCGCGCCGATTTGATAAATCATCCAAATGGATGACGCGCGGATGGGTGATAAGATTAGTAATAGATGCGAAGAATGACTTCTTAAACAAGTATCGATTGCTAATTAAAAAACAAGAAAAAGAAAAGTTTGTTCAGGTTCTTGAAAAACTCTATTCTAAGGGAATAAGAATACTTGAACGGGATGAGCTAGGTGCAAAATATTTTCTCTTAAAAGGAAATTTGACTTATAATGAAATTCAATCGATCAAAGAGAAATACAAAATTGCCTGGTGAAAGATTTCTGTCTATAACTGGTAACCGGGCAAGCGAAAATTTCTTAAAATGAGCAGATAAAAATGTTGAAAATAAAATTTGATGATGTCGAAGAATACCTATCAATTTTCCCTGAAGAAATAAGGGAATTATTGCTAAGTATAAGGACTGCAATAAAAGAAGCGGCTCCCGAAGCAGAGGAAGTAATAAGTTATAACATGCCGGCTTATAAGTATTATGGAATTTTGGTTTACTTTGCTGCTTACAAAAATCATATCGGTTTTTACCCGGGAAGTTCTCTTATTAATCAAGTGTTTAAAAAGGATCTAGTTAAGTATAAAACCTCTAAGGGTACAATTCAATTTCCACTTGATCAGCAATTGCCACTTAAGCTTATAAAGAAAATTGTTAAGTTCAGAGTGAGGTATAATCTTGATAAAGCAAAAACAAAAAAAAAAGTAAATTCTTGTAAAGCTGATTTTTCTAATAAATAAAATGTTTTATCTGCTCACCTTTACTTCCCAAATCAGTCATAGCTTCAATTCCAATTTCAAGATGCATATCCAGGAATTTTTGTGTTACCATTTTATCGGATTCTTCCGTTTTAACCCCTTCAGGAATCATGGGTAAATCGGATACTAAAAGGAGTGCACCTCGAGCTATCTGGTTTGCATACCCAACGATAAATAAAGTTGCTGTTTCCATATCAATTCCAATAGCGCCAAGTTTCTTAAGATACTTTTTAAATTCATTGTCCCATTCCCAGACGCGTCTATTAGTTGTATAAATAACACCGGTTCGGTATTCAAGTTTTCTTTTAAGAATTTTATCAGAAACAAATTTATGTAGTTTGAATGAAGGGAGAGCCGGTACTTCGGGCGGAAAATAATCATTACTTGTACCATCACCTCTTATTGCTGCAGTGGGTAGTATAAAGTGACCGATTTCAGTAGAGTGTTTTAATCCTCCGCACTTACCCAGGAATAAAACTCCCTTTGGTGCTCTTGCAACCAGAAGATCCATTATTGTAGCAGCATTTGCAGAGCCAATACCAAAATTAATTATTGATAATCCTTTATTATTTGTGGCTGTCTGCATCGGTCTGCCAATACCTTTTATGTCGCACTTGAACCTTTCAGAAAACTTTGTGATATAGTTGTAAAAATTAGTAAGCAGCAAATAATCACCGAACTCATCAATTTTTGTCCCCGTATATCTTGGAAGCCAGTTTTTGGCAATTTGAAGTTTAGTTTTCATAGTTAGATTCCTAAATAGTCTTTATACGTTCGAATTTTTCTGTAATCATTTTATTCCGGTTATCGAAATAATTATTTATTCTTAATACTACTAATGCAAACAGATAGCCTAATAGTGCACCTATTATTGCTCCGCCAATTACATCCGACGGGTAATGAACCCCCACATAAGGTCTGGAAATTGCCATTAAAGTAGCCACTGAAAATAAGATCCATTTAATCTTTGGAAATATTTTGCCAAAATAAACTGCTGCTGCAAAATTATTTACAGCATGCGATGAAGGAAAAGAAAAAGAACCTGTGCAGCCGGCAAGAATATTTACATCAGGTAATGCATTGCAAGGTCTGATTCGTTGAAAAAGATCTTTTAAGAATGTACTGCTTAATTGATCCGATGCCACAACAAGTAATATCATCCCAATAGCAGAAATCTTACCTATGCGTCCACCTTTGAAGATTGTTATGAAAAAGAGAATTATATAAGCTATGTACCAATGTTTAACTTCGGTGATAAATACAAAGAATTTATCCAGAAAAGGAGTAGATAGATTGTGATTTATAAAGTAAAAAATCGAAAGGTCTATTTGATAAAGAACATCAAGCATAGAAAAATCTTTGATTATTTTGCAAAAAATGAGTATTTAATCTATTGTCGTTTAACAAAAGTTGTTTATTTTCGAAAATAGTAATGGAAACGCCATTAAATTAGTCACTAATTGGAGTATTTCAAAATTTTCTTACAAGAAATGTTCTAACAATTGAAAAAAATATACCGTGATAAACAATAGTCCGAATAATAAATTTCTTACAAAGACCTACGAGCATAAACTCCAGGAATACATTAAGGAAGAGAATAAGAAGCAATTAATTTCCCCTCTCAGGTCGCTTGCTTATTTTACTTCTGCTTCGGGCATTCTGGCACTCGTGCTTGAAGTAAAATATTT
>CAZEBL010000119.1:5144-8952 GCA_964510325.1 uncultured Melioribacter sp.
TGCACAGCACAGTGTTCAAATTTACACTTCCAGACTCACTTCAATATTAATAGCTTTTTTTATTTTGTTGATCTCCAATACAAAATTCGGTAAGAAATACTCAGTATTACTTATTCATATTCTTCTCCTCTCTATTATTGTTTCTTTTGGCGTGATGATTTATTTAATTCCAAAGACTTTGATATTTAATTCTCACCTTATAAGCTTGATAATTTTTATAGCGGCATTATTTTTAAGCTGGGAGGTAACCAACCAGATTATAGTTGCGATTTATTACAATATGGTTTTTGCTGTATCAATTATCTTAAATAGCCGCGAAATTTATATTCTTCCAAACATGATTGAATCTGTTGTACTTGTTCTAATAATAAGTATTATGGCGATTATAGCAAGTTATATCAATTCGCGCTTACGACTTGAGGCATTTACAAAAGGTTATGAAGTATCACTATCCGAAAGAAAGTATAGAAATATTTTTGATAATTCAGCAGAAGGAATATTTCAGGTAATGCCAAAAGGCAATCTGATAATTGTTAATCCCGCATTTGTAAAACTATTAGGATATTCTGCCGATGAAGAAATCTTAAAACTCAATTTCATAAAAGATTTCTTTATTCGTGAGAGCGACTGGGAATTGTTGAACAAACTTTTAGATAAACAGGGTAAAGTAAAAAATTATAGAGTTCAGTTTAAGAAGAAAGATGGTGGTGAGGTTACTGTAAGGTTGAATGTTCGTGTTAATCTTAATGATGACGGTTCAACATATTATGAAGGAAGTATTCAGGATATTACCCAACAGGTTCAAGCAGAGAATGAAAAGCAGAAAGCACTTGAAGCTCTTAGAGACGAAAAAATGAAAGCTGATATAAGTGCTAAGAAAGCTCAGCAGGAAAGTAATTTCAAATCCAAGTTCCTTGCTAATATGAGTCATGAAGTTAGAACTCCAATGAATTCTGTAATGGGATTTTTAACATTGATTGAAAATGATCTTTTTGAGAGCAAGGAAGAATTAAAAAACTTTTCTCGCGATGCACGTTTAGCAGCTCAAACACTTCTGGATATAATCAACAACATTCTGGATATATCTAAAATTGAAGCTGGTAAAATGGATCTTGATGAAGTTGAGTTCGGAATTCGTGAAGAGATTCATAAAGCTGTTTCAATAATTACACAAGCTGCCAAACAAAAAGGGATTGTAATTGAAGAAAACATTAATGACAATGTTCCCAAAACAGTCTTTGGAGATCCTACGCGATTCAGGCAAATTATATTAAACCTCTTAAGTAATGCTGTTAAGTATACAGACGAGGGGAAGATCACCATTACCTCGCATGTTTCAACAAAATCTTCTTCGGCAATAGAACTTACAACTGCAATTGAGGATACCGGACATGGAATACCGAGCGAAAAAATTCCAATGTTGTTCGAACCTTATGTGCAGGTAAAAAGCAAGAAAGGTAAAAAGGAAGGAACTGGTCTTGGACTTGTAATTTCTAAAGAGTTTATTAAACTGATGGGCGGCGACATTAAAGTAGAAAGTAAAGTTGGCATGGGTAGCAAATTTACTTTTACGGTTAAACTTAAAACCCAGCTTGATTCTGTACCCGAGAATGTTGTAATGGAAACTCCTATGCCTCAGGAAGTATTTGAAGAAGAAGATAAAAAACCGAAGACCGGTGAACATAAATTTGAAAACAGTCAGAAAAAGAAGATCCTTCTTGTTGAAGATAACCCTATCAGCCAGAATCTCGAAATGAAAATCTTAAGAGAGGTCGGCTATGATGTTGATGCGGTATCTAACGGTTATGATGCAATTGAAGCAGTAAAAACGGGAATTTTTGATGTAGTTCTTATGGACGTTGAAATGACCGATATGGATGGAGTAACCGCAACACGAAAAATTCGAGAACTCCCCGGTGTAAATAGTAAGATTCCTGTTATTGCTGTTACTGCACACTCAAGTATGAAGGATAGAGAAAAATGTCTTGCTGCCGGAATGGATGATTATATTGCAAAACCGATTAATATCCATTTTCTAAAACTTACTATTGATCAGTGGTTAAATTCCACAAAGTACATTTTTTGTTTCATTTACATTTCCAATCACTTAATTTTTGCACTACAAATTTTCGCTGATTTTAATATTGTTCTGTTACAGGTTTCCTGTTTAAACTAAACAGATAATTTTAATTGCATAAATAAGAGGTTGATTTGCAAGTTAAAACTCTTTCATTTAATGTCAGTTCAAAAGGGAATACAGATATAATTGATATTACAGATGAAGTCCAATCCAGATTAAAAGAAAGCGGATTGAGAAATGGAAATGTGCTTGTATTTGCACCCGGCGCTACAGCAGGAATTACCACAATTGAATATGAACCGGGTTTGATAAAAGACTATCCAGAATTTTTCGAACGTATTATTCCGGCCGGTTCAAAATACTATCACGATGAAACCTGGCATGATGCAAACGGATATGCACATGTGCGCGCTTCTTTACAAGGAGCATCGTTAACAATTCCGTTCACAGATTCTAAGTTGCTCCTTGGTACATGGCAGCAAATAGTTCTAATCGATTTTGATAACCGGCAACGAACAAGAAAAATAATTACACAATTTATTGGAGAATAATTCATGAATTCCTTTAGAAAAATAATTGTCATTTTTTTAATACCCGTTGTTATGTTCGGTTGGGGAGATAAAGGTCATAAACTAATTACTAAATATGCTATGAAGTTATTACCCGTGGAGATGAATTTATCCGATGAAGTAAAAAATGCTATTATAGATCACTCGACCGATCCCGATAAAAGGAAGAAAGACGTAAAAGACGAATACCCGAAACATTTTATTGATATTGATTATTATGAAGAATATAATGACGGCAAAATGATTACTTCTTATGACGACCTTGTAAAAATTTATGGTGATAATACAGTTACAGAAATGGGTGTTTTACCATGGGCTACATTATCAACATACTCCAATCTTGTAGATGCATTTAAGCAAAATGACAAACAGAAAATTATTTTATACGCATCGGATATATCTCATTACATCGAAGATGGACATCAACCGCAGCATACTACGTTAAATTATAACGGTGAAATGACAAATCAGAAAGGAGTTCACTTCAGGTATGAAAGCGATATGTTCAAGAAATATGAAAACGAAATAGATAACAACTACTATGTTATCCCTCCTCAATATGTAAGTGACCTATCTTCATATATTTTTGATTACATAACAGAGTCAAATAGTTATAATGATATGATTCTTACAGCCGACAAAATCTCGTATGAAAAAGCTGGAAAAAATTATGACGATAATTTTTACAGATTATTCTGGTTCAAGACTAAGCATGTTACATTCAATAGAGTCAGTCTGGGTGCAACACGAACCGCATCATTAATTTATTCTGCATGGGTTGATGCCGGTAAACCGGTTTTAAATTAGTATGAGTAAAAAATTCGTTACAGTATTCGGAAGTTCTTTACCAAAGCCGGGCGATAAGGAATATGAAGTCGCTTATCAGCTCGGCAAAAAATTTGCAGAGCACAAATTAAATGTTTGTTCAGGCGGATTTCAGGGTATTATGGACGCTGTTTCGAAAGGTGCCAATGAAAATGGTGCTGAAGCAATTGGTGTAACTTTAGATATTCATAATGTTACACCCAGTAAATTCCTAACTCGCGAAATTAAATGTCATACACTCTTCGACCGGCTTGGTAATCTTCTCGAAATAGGTGATGCTTATGTTGTCCTTCAAGGTGGAACTGGAACCCTGGTTGAACTTTCTCTTGTGTGG
>CAZEBL010000120.1:0-8927 GCA_964510325.1 uncultured Melioribacter sp.
GATTTGTGGATTAAATAAATTATTCCATTTAGAAAAATTTCTCTGCCGTGCCTCTTCAATGTAAGCTGTCGTCTCATCAATAAAACTATTTATGGAAGTAAGACTTAGGATTGTGTTTTTTAATTCATACCATCTCTTTGCAAGTTTATGGATAAAAACAGGATCATTTAAAAAATTTGATGTCCAAAATGGGGCGCTCCACAAATCCTCATAATGTTTATTTGCTTGCCATCCGGAAGGATTAAAACCATCGTCATAATCTGCCAATCCATAAGAAATATCATAATCCCAGACTGGTCCCATAACAAGCTTACCATTCTCACTATCACGATCCTTGTAGATAAACGCACTCAGTCTATAAGCGTCTGTATTTTTTGAAAACTCGTTTATCAAATAATAGTCTACAAATGAATCAATGTCGACATAATTATAATAACCAGCAAAGGGATCTTTAAAAAAAGAAGAGAACATAATTTTTTCGAACATGGTGATGTAATTCTTAATATAATTCTGCTGCTCAGGCACAATATCTTCTGCTTTGGGATATTCATGAATATAAGTTACAGGAGCTTTATTACTTCCTATTACTGCAGGATAAGGTGACGTCCAGTACTTGTCCCCGGGATCGACACGATCAATTTTAACAATATAACCACCAGTTAGTGCATCTCCTGAAATATCAGTTTTACCCATTTTCTTTATATTAACACGGTTCTTATCCCTTTTTATCTTTTCCTGAAGAATATAAATACCTCTGTATTCATTATTCAAAATCAACTCGCAATACTTTGTACGGGAAGCATATCTTCCCATTTCATTAACGAGTTTATATGTAAGTACATTCCTTAGTAAAGATCTATCTATATAAGATGCATTTAGAACAAAATCACTTTCTTCAGGCATACCCAATAGTCCCACTTTAATATCTTCTCCATTAATATCACGTAACTCAATACCATATTGCTTCTTTTCGAACATTTGTGAACTGTGGCCGCGAATTTCAATTCCGATTTTTCCGTTATATGCGTTAAATGGGTCTGTTACATTGTTCCTCATACCGGGACCATTATAAATAATACCCATGTCTGCAGTGATCTTTGGGTCATCGGGAATAGTCTGTCCATTAGTGTTGATTATAATTATTAGAAGATTAGAAGAATTGAGTGTAACCTGAGAATATAATCGTGAACATAAAATTATTATTAACAAAGTTGTTGCATGAAGTTTTTTTATCATTTAGCCCACAGAGTTAAAAATCAGTTAATCTTAATTTCATTTTTCAATTTGATATTTCTTGAAGATGCTCCAACGAGAAATTCATAAATTCCATCTTCAACAACCCAAGAATCTGTCTGAATTTCATAGTAAGCAAGATTCTTTTTTGGAACCGATAAAAATACTTTTTTTGTTTCACCTGCTTTCAAGAAAACTTTTGAAAATGATTTAAGTTCTTTTAACGGGCGATCTGTTTTAGATTCTTTTTTCCCGATATAAAGTTGTGGCGTCTCAATTCCATCCATCTGCCCGGTGTTTTTAACAAGAAAAGAGATAATAAACTTATCGTCATTAGTTTCAACGTTCAAATCCGTGTATTCAAATGATGTGTATGATAATCCGAATCCAAACGGGAAGAAGGGTTCAATTTCTTTCTTATCGAAATGCCTGTAACCGACAAAGATATCATCGCTATAATAAGTTCTTGACGGAAATGATTTATAAGTTGTGAAAGCAGAGCAGTCTTCCCACTGCCGGGGAAATGTAATTGGAAGTCGACCCGAAGGATTATAATTACCCAACAAGACATCTGCAATTGCGTTCCCGCCTTCGCTACCAGCGAACCACATCTCCAGAACACACTTAACTTTATCAATCCATTTATTCATTAGAACAGGAGAACCGGTATTAAGAACAACAACAACATTATTATTAATATCAGCAATGCGACTTATCAATTCGTCCTGATTATTTGGTAAAAATAAATTTTCTCTATCTCTACCTTCGGTTTCTATATTATATGAATTACCGGCAAATATTAAAACCAGATCGGAGTTTTTAGCAACTTCAATTGATCGCTTTAAGAGATCCTCCCCGGGAGTATTCCATCCTAGAACACAAACTGCGTCGCCGCCGTTTTCGTAATATTCCAGTATAATTTTATTAAGCTTATCTTTCTCGAGAGAAATTTTAATATTACTAGAACTTACACCCCGGTCATACCAGTCATCAATCAACATTTTATCATTTATATATAATGTTACACCATCATCTGAAGCAATATTAATTTCATATTCTCCTGTTTCCGGCACAACAAGATATCCTTTCCATCTTACCGAAAAATTATCTTCCTTTATATTTTTTGCTGGACTACCGCCTCTCCACCAGAAATTTATTTCCTTATCAATTCTTTTAAGAACCGGCTCTCCTTTTAATTCTTTATTGATATAATATTCCGCTGAAAGACCATGTGATTTTTTTCCCTCATCAGCAAAAAGATATTGGGAAGGAATTGATTTTGCATCACCATCCAGACGAACACCTTCAGCAAATTCAATTGATATTTTATTATCCAGCTTGTTTTTTAATCCTTCAAGAGGTGATACGGGATTAATTGGAGAAACGAGAGCACTTCCTCCGCCACCGGTTCTGGCTATTTTTGCAGCTGGTCCAATTACAGCAATACTATTAATATTTTCTTTTTTTATTGGTAGGATATTATTTTCATTTTTCAACAGAACTATGGATGCCCTTGAAACTTCGTATGCTATATTCCGGTTTTCCTGGCTGTTAATTAAAAGATTATTTCCCTTCCACTCAGGATCATCGAGTAATCCTAATTTTATAATTACAGATAAAATCCGTTCAACCTTACTATCAATGATGGAAATATCTATTTCATTTTTCTCCAGTGCTTTAATTACATTGTCATAATTCATATAAGTACCGAAAGGCATTTCAAGATCAAGTGCTCCCTTTAAAGTAGGCAGAACCGAATGAACAGCTCCCCAATCACTCATTATCAAACCTTTAAAACTCCATTCATTTTTAAGTTTTGTACGTAAAAGAAAATCGTTTTCGCTTGCATAAAGATTATTTACTTTATTATATGCAGACATTACACATAATACATCAGCTTCTGTAACAGCAGCTTTAAAGGCTGGAAAATAAATTTCGTTTAGTGCACGTGCGCTAACAAGAACATCAATAAACATTCTTTCATGTTCCTGATTATTTGCAGCAAAGTGTTTTACTGTTGAAGCAACACCCTGGCTCTGAACACCACGGATATAATTCACAGCCATTCTCGAAGCCAAAAAGGGATCTTCACCAAAACTTTCAAAATTTCTTCCTCCCATTGGTATGCGTGCAATATTTACACAGGGACCTAATAAAACATGTCTTGCTTTTCCTTTTGTTTCCCTACCAAGAGCATTTCCCAATAGATTTACTAAAGAAGTATCCCATGTAGCAGCCATTGCAATTGAAACAGGGAATGCGGTAGATTCTCCCCATCTTACTCCAACTGGTCCATCTGCCATGCGGAGTTCGGGAATACCAAGCCGCTCAATTGGTTTTGTTGCAAAACCTGTTCCGCCAAGCAGATCAACTTTTTCTTTGAGTGTAAGCCTAGATAAAAGATCGCGTACTCTTTCCTCGACAGATAAAGATTGATTTTTATAAGGAAGGTCTTGTGCTATCAATGATGAGAAAACAAAAAGTAATATGATAAGTCGTTTCATAGCGGGCACCTTAAAATAAAAAGAATGATCTAGTGAATACCGAGTGCTTTCAAATAATTATTATTAATCTTACAATTCTTGAAAAGAACATTATTTAGGAGGTCATTTAAGGCATTGTTAATAATTTCTTTAGATGGCTTATTACTTCTTTTCTCTTCAAAATTCCTGTAACCGCTTTCAGCATATTTAATAACATGTTCCAATTCTTCTGTTTTCGGAAAAGAAACTATTCCTCTTGTTGAATCCATTTTCTTATAGGGCCAGAAACTCCAGCCGATGTTATTGCTTTCCAATAAAATTCTAAACGATTCAATCCATTCATCTGTATTCTCACCCGATTCACCAAGCCATACAGGTACATTATACCTATCTCTAAAATCTACATATTCCTGGATTTCTTTTTGTTCAACATTCATCCAGTATTTGTGAAATGTATAGGCAAGATTATCATCAAATGGTTTCCCGAAAACTGAAAAGTTTGTATTCCACTGAGCTCCGCCCAAAAAAATTATATGGTTTTGATCAACTTCTCTGATTGCTTGCACGATTCTTTTATACAGCGGTTCCAGTTCCTTATTAAGAATTTCTCTATTCTCAAAAAAATGAGCAATGGGCTCATTTAGTAAATCATAACCAAGAATAATTGATTCTTTCTTATAACGTTCAGCTATCTTCTTCCACAAATTGATTGTTGTTTGCTTTGCTGTTTCATTTTCCATTAAATATGGATAACCCCAGCTATCATCAATATTATCTCCGGTCTGACCTCCGGGTGCAGCGTGCAGATCAAGAATAATATAAAGATTCTGTTCTTTGCACCACTTGATTAAATCGTCGAGTCTTTCAAAACCTTCATCGATAAAAATTTCTGGATGATCTTCCACAATAAATAATTTATAATTGAACGGAACTCTTATATGATTAAACCCGAGATTCTTAAGAAATACAATATCTTCCCTGGTTACATAATTATCCCGAAATTTTTTCCAGAACTCCCTTGATTCATCAGCGCCAATTAATTCTTTAATAATCTGATCAATAAGCCTATAAGAATTAATGTTTTTGAAGTGAAACATATATCCTTCAGGATTGAGCCAATTACCAAGATTTGTTCCCCGTAAAAGAATTTCTTTTCCATTTCCATCCAGAATAATTTTTCCTTGGACTTTAGCAAAATTTTCGGGCTGAGAAAAAATAACTACCGACGAAATGAATAATACAGCTAACAAATAAAATGTTCGCTTCATTTTTATCTATCACTTCTCTTATGCTTCAATAACCATTCATATACTTCTGGGTTATTATAGGTTTCTGTCCAGGAATCATGGTCGGCTTCGGGATAAATAGTTAATTGTGCATTTCCATTACAAAATTTGATACGGTCGATCAATACCTGTGAACTTGAAACCGGAACAACCAAATCCTTAGCCCCATGGATAGCCCAAACTGGAAGTTTTCCAATTGAACAAATGTCGAATGGATCGCTCCAGCCGCAGATTGGAATAATTGCTGCAAGACGATCTGCAATTTCTGTTGCCAGTCTCCACGTACCGTTGCCTCCCATGCTTAAGCCAGTAACATAAATTCTATCTTCATCAACTTTGTACTTATCAATAATATGATTAATTAATGCAATCAGCACCTTGGTATCCCATCGTTTGTTAGCCGGACATTGAGGTGCAATTATTATAAAAGGAAATTTCTGTCCTTGTTCAATGAGCTTTGGTGGACCATTCTTTTTGACAAGCGAAAGATCATCACCTCTTTCTCCCGCTCCGTGAAGAAACAACATCAGGGGGAATTTGTTATTCTCTGAATAATCATCCGGTAAGTATATTAGATATTTCGCTTCTACTTCTGCACTAAAAATTCCTTTGAAGTCTGACTGCAAGAATTTTTGATCTTGTGAAAAGACTTTCACCGAAGAAAATGAGATTATAACAGATGTTATAATCACGATAGTTTTGCTGATGTTAATTTTATTCATTTTATATTTTTTATTGTTTATAAAATCAATCCATTTATACAGATAATTTTTCTATCAACATTTTAGTAAGTTAATCCATAACCAAACGGAAACAACGGATCATAGTTATTATCATCTTTATTAATAGGTATTTGATCCATAGATTTAGGCCAGGTAATGGGTAATTTACCTGTTGGTTTATAATCGCCAAAGAGAACATCAGTAACACCTTGTCCTTCTGTACCGGGTAACCAGGCAGCTATAAAGGCATCGGATAATTTTAATGCTTCATTTATGATAAGAGGTCTTCCGGATAGAAGAACCACGACAACAGGAATGCCGGTTTTTTTAATTCTTGATATAATCTGAAGATCGTTATCAGATAAAATTAATTTTTCTCTATCACCAAACATTTCTGCATACGGTTCCTCACCTACAACCACTACTGCAAAATCGGCACCTTCGGCACCTGACCCGTCTTCTGAATAAGTAATTTTAGTTTTGGGTGAAACTACTTTTTTAGCAGCCTGGAGAATTGTAGTACCTCCATCTAATACTTCGCTTGTTTTACCTTGCCAGGAGATAGTCCATCCACCACATTGCATACCAATACTATCTGCACCTTTACCGGCAAAATGAATTCTTGATACATTTTTCTTAAGTGGGATTGTTTTATTGTCATTCTTTAACAATACCAGAGATTGTCTTACACATTCACGCGCAAGTTTTCTATGCTCTTTCGAACCAATTTTAGAAAGTAAATTCTTATCAGTAACTGTTTTTTCAAACAATCCTAACCGATATTTTTCTTTAAGAATTCTTCTGACTGCATCATCAATTCTTTCAATAGATACCCGACCTTCACTAACAAGCTCTTTAAGGTATTTTATAAACTCTTTATAATTATTAGGTTTATCGTCACCGTTAGGAATCATAACCATATCAAGACCAGCATTAATAGATTTTTCAATAACGTCTTTGTAATTAGGACCCAACTGATCTATAGCAGCCCAATCAGAGACAATAAAACCGTCAAAGCCTAATTCCTTTTTAAGTAAATCTGTTAGTAAGTATTTATGCCCGTGCAGTTTTTCACCGTTCCAGCTATTGTATGATGCCATAATAGAACCCGTACCAGCTTTGATAGCTTCAATATATCCCGGCAAATGAATTTTTCTTAAAGTCTTTTCGTCACATTCAGTATTACCCTGATCTTTTCCGTTAGTTGTTCCTCCGTCTCCTAAATAATGTTTTGTGCAGGAAAGAATTGAACTCTTATCAGCAGTGTTTTTTCCTTCTAATCCCACAACAGCTGCTGCTCCCAACTTTGCAACAAGTTCCGGATCTTCTCCAAAACTTTCGTAAGTTCTTCCCCATCTTTCATTACGTGCAACAGCAACGCAAGGGGCGAATGTCCAGTTCATTCCAGTTCCGGCTACTTCAGTTGCTGTAATACGAGCTGCTTTTTCAACAAGTTTGGGATTACCTGTGGCACCAAGCGCAATGTTATGAGGAAATATTACCGCACCATTAACATTATTATGACCATGTACTGCATCAATTCCTAAAAGCAATGGAATTTTAAGACGGGTTTTTAAAGCATGCTGCTGAAGTTTATCTGATACTGTTGCCCATCCTTTGGGTGTAATGTCATCAATTTCAGAACTTCCGCCCCAAAGGACTGAACCGATAAAATAATTCTGGATATCATCAAAATCTTTGAATGCAGTATAATCAACTTGTGTCATCTGACCTATTTTCTCATCAAGAGTCATTTTACTAAGCATACGCTCAACCTTTTCGTTTATTTTATGATCATCAACGCTATCAGATTTTACCAATAAAAATCCGAATGAAAGCAGTATCGGAAACAAGAATAACTTGCTGAGATATTTTTTCATTTTAGTTCCTCTATTTTATGTGTCATTTTATTTTCTTTTTTAATTTCATTCCAAATGAGAGCTGCAGAACCAAGCACAGCAGAATTTCCATTAGGTAATCCTGAAGGAATCAGCATCACTTTATCCTTAAAGATGTTCAACATAAAACTTTCCATGTATTGTTTGGTTGATTGAAAAATCAGATTTCCGGCATTAGCTAATCCTCCAAAGAGAATAATTGCTTCAGGACTAAAGCAAGCAACAACATCGGCAAGTTCAGCCCCAAGAATTTTAGCAGTTCTATCAAATGCTTCAATGGCAATTTGATCTCCCTTTAATGCAGCATTATAAATATCTTTGGAAGTAAGGGAATTAAAAGTGAATTCCCTTAAAATGCTGGGTGAATTATTTTCGGCAAGCAATTCGAAAACAGTTCTCTTTATACCACTCGCTGAAGCATAGGTCTCAAGACAACCACGTCTACCGCATCCGCATTCTCTACCATTGATATCATATATCATATGTCCTATCTCGCCGGCAAATCCATCGGCACCATAGACCAATTCTCCATTTACAACAATTCCGCTACCTAAACCGGTTCCAAGAGTAATAACAATAAAATTTTTCATCCCTTTAGCAGCACCGAAAACCATTTCTCCAATTGCAGCAGCATTAGCATCATTGGTTATAGCAACAGGGACATTTGAATATTTTTTAACTAAATCAACAACGTTGACTATTCCCCAACCTAAATTAGGAGGTTGTTCGATTGTTCCTTTATAATAATTCGCATTAGGAGCTCCAATTCCAATACCAATTAAATCATACTTATTCAGTATTGAAAATGATTCATCGATTTTTTCAAATATTCTTAAAAATAGACTTTCTGCACCATCGCTTGGATTTGTAGGAATAGATGATTCATATAAACAATTTCCAATTTCATCCACAAAACCGAAGACAGTGTTAGTACCTCCAATATCTACACCTACAGCAATCTTAAATCTATCCATAAATTATACCCTGGCAGTTAAATAATTGTGTTTATGTCCTTTCAACCCATAAAAAGCGATATATAAATAACACAGAACAGGAATAAAAAAGGCATGATGAATACCGATATTGTCTGCAAAAAAACCTTGAAGAACTGGTATCAAAGCTCCACCCACTATAGCAGTACATAAAATACCTG
This sequence comes from uncultured Melioribacter sp., assembly GCA_964510325.1. Taxonomy (GTDB): domain Bacteria; phylum Bacteroidota; class Ignavibacteria; order Ignavibacteriales; family Melioribacteraceae; genus DSXH01. The sequence continues at coordinate 8,776 of CAZEBL010000120.1, forward strand.
AACCTTGACCCGTATGTTTACCTAATCCATCTATAGCAAGAGTAAAAATTGTTGGAAACATAATCGAATTGAATAAACCAACTGCAAGTATTGTCCACATTGCAACAGCACCATAGGTAATCATAGAAGTTATAACAAGCAGTGATGCAAAG
>CAZEBL010000121.1:0-8874 GCA_964510325.1 uncultured Melioribacter sp.
TTTCTCACCGGATTCTTATGTTAATATTGAATACAACGATATGGAAGTTGGATCGAATTTTAATATCTATCACTATACTTTAAACGGTATTGCGGAATTTAATGATCTCAATAATCTTATCTATGCAATAGAAGAGAGCAAACTTCTTAAGAAGATTTCTTCTTTAAGCATTTCGAATAATGTGAAAGTGGATACTGATGGTACACCCCATTACCTGGTTAATTACAATTTTAAAGTAGTGGTTTACTATTCTAACGACGATCGTTTTTTTGTTAAGAGTTATAAAGAAAATTCACTTGTACCAAATCCTGTTTATGATATTTTCTATCCACTAATTAGAAATGAAATTCCGCCAAACAAAGATGGATTACTCGATGTTCAATCGGCTTCGTTACTGGCATTAATTCCCGATGGTGCATTTCTTGCCGATGCAAATGGTAACACTTACTTATTATGGGAGGGAGATAAGGTTTATCTCGGCTACCTGACTAATATCAATTATCAGACTAATGAAGTAAGTTTTGTCCTAAACAAAGGCGGAATAATTGAATCAGTTACATTGAAACTCGATAAAGAAAAAAAGCAGAGTAAATAAAATGAAAAAGCTAATTATCATTTGTCTGTTTATAACTTTGTTTACAGAGATTGATGCACAGGTTGATCTGAAACAAAAACTTCAAGGATATGTTAACCCGAATGAATTAGTTACTCTCTCGGAAAATATTTCCTTCGATCAAGCTATTCAGGTCTTAAGTACCGTTAGCGAAAAAATAACAGGAAAGAGAATTGTATCTACTGCTGCTGTTACTGTTCCAATTGGTGTTGAACTTGATAAAATTCAATATAAAAAAGCCCTTTTTATTATTGCACAGTATCATAATTTAATGGTAGAAGAAACGGAATCTGTTATTGTTGTTAAGAAAAAAGATGCCGGCAAAGAACAATTAACCGCAGATGTTTATGCTTCAGTTGATGACCGCGAAGTTAAAATAACCGCTCTTATGTTCGAAGCAAATGTTTCCGAAATGCAGGAGCGCGGAATTAACTGGCAGTTCCTTCTTTCAAGATCGGGCCTTTCTATCGGTGGTGATTTTACAAGTGTTCAAGAACAGCAGCAATCAGCAACTACAACAACTCAGGTTCAGCAGAAACCGCCCGCATTCGATTTATCCAGCGCATCAACTTTTGAAATGGGAAAGTTTAAAGGGAATGCAACGGCACTTTTTAGATTTTTCGAAACCGAAAACCTGGGAGAAATTTTTGCTAGACCTACAGTTACTGTTAGAAATAATATCCAGGGAAGAGCACAGGTAGGTTCTGATTTCTCTATTAAGGAAAGAGACTTTGCCGGAAATTTAATTGACAAATTCTATTCTACCGGAACAATTATAGAAGTTACTCCACACATTTATAACGAAGACGGCATTGATTATATTTTATTGCGTTTAAAGGTTGAGCGAAGCTCGGCAATTCCAGATGTAATTAGCACTGAAATACGTAAGACCGAAGCAAATACAAGTGTTATGTTGCTCGATGGCGAGGAAACGGCAATTGGTGGTCTTATTGTTTATGAAGAAACTACTGTTAGAAGAGGAATCCCATTTCTTAAAGATTTACCATGGTGGGTTTTCGGGATTAGATACTTAGCCGGATATGATTCTAAAGAAGTTGCTAAGAAAGAAATTATTATGCTAATAAAAGCAGAAATTCTTCCTTCGCTTAAAGAAAGAGTTTCTAAGCAGAGAGAAAGCGAAGTTCTAAAGAAACAAATAAATGAGAATTCTGAAGCACTGGATAAAATAAAATCCCAGCTGAAAAAGAACGAAGAAGAAAAGTAAAGCATAATAAAATAATTCTTTATCCGAATATTTTACAATAAGTATAATGAAGCATACTAACTATGACTCTTCATGTTCGCCTGATATTAATTACGTTTGTAATTCTTATTATTGCATCATTTGCCACAACGTTAATTTACTATAACCTTACCGGGCAGCTTTTATCCAAATACCAATCTCAAAACATCCTTAATTCTACTAACGATTTTGTTTTTTCATTTCAGAATTCATTACAACAGGTTGACGAAGATTTCAACGAGATATCCCCCAAGCTTAGTGATTTTAATAATGTAAATATAGATTCAACCGGCATCGATTTTATTTTTACACTCGTAAATGATTCATTGATCAGTAATACTGAATTCCGCGTTAAGTCCAACAATTTTCTGAATTTCCGTTCCAGATCCTTCAGACAATTATTCACCGATAATCCGAACATAGTTTTACGTTATAACAACCTGAGTAACGGAAAAATATATTACTATGGATTCCTGATTACATCAGAATTTCTTGATAAGATTAGTGAAAAAATTAATGCTGATGTTGCACTTGTAATAAATGATGCACCGGTTGAGATATCAAAATCGAATAAAAATCAAACTTATCTTTTAAGTATCATTAATGCTATCAACAATCTTAAATTCAAAAACAACTATGATATTTTCAGCGAAGAATTAGAGTCTGCCGATTTCGAATCAGCCAAAATTACACCGCATCAAGTATTAACCCCGGGCGGTAAAGTTAGTTTTATTGTTTTTAATACTTTCCAGGATGGTGTAAGCTTTAGAGAGACTTTAAAAAATGTAATGTTCATTATTGTTATTTCGGGTAGCGCCCTAACATTTATTGTTGTTTTGCTATTCACCACTAAACTTAGAAAACAAATTGCACTTTTAAGTCAGGCAGCAGAAACAATAAAAAAAGGAAACCTGGAACATCGTGTCCCGATAATTTCGAAAGATGAACTTGGAAAATTGGGCGAGACATTTAATTCCATGCTTGATGAAATTAACCGAAAGGAAGAATCTGAAAAAGAATATACAGAATTTATTACGCTGCTAAACCAGAACCCAACCTTAAAAGAAGTATCGGAAGCAGCTCTCACAAAAATTATTAAATCAACTAACCTTGCCTTGGGTGTTTTATATCTGGTTGAAGAAAGTAATCTTAGGTTAATTTCTTCTTCCGGTGTTGGTCAGAATATTGTTCAACCGATCCAGAGTATGGATCTTTACAGCAACGCAATAGAAAAAAAAGAAGTTGTAGAGTTTAATTTTCAAGAAAACTTTCCGGAAATAAAGACAGGACTTGCATCAGTAAAACTAAAATACATTTTAATTTATCCTATTATTAACAATAAAGAAACAATTGCCATACTGGAACTGGCATCGGAATCAGAACCGGGCGGTAAAATTAAAGAGTACATAAGTAATATTCACGAGCAACTTGCTATCGGTTTGGTCAATGCAAGATCATTAGAGCAACTTGAAAATATTGTCCAGGAACTGAAAAGACTTAATGAAGAATATCAAAAACAGAATAAGCAGATTCTGGAACAGAATGAGGAACTAAAAGAATTACACAAACAGATTAACGAAAAAGCTATTGAATTAGAGAAACAGAGATTAAAAGCAGTCGAGCTTACTAAAGTTAAATCCCAGTTTCTTGCCAGCATGTCGCATGAATTGCGAACACCGCTTATATCAATTCTAGGATTAACTGAACTGATTTTAAAGGACGATTTTACTCCGGTTAAATCTAAAGAAAGACTTGGTATTGTTTACAGGAACGGTAAAAAACTTTTAGGAATGATTACCAATATTCTCGAGTTCTCTAAAATTGAATCGGGAAAGATTGAGATTAAGAAGGATAATTTTTTATTGAATGATCTGCTCGAAGAGATAAAACAAAATATAGAACCGATTTCTCAGGAGAAAAAACTAAAATTTAATATACAAAAACCTTCAGGTAAAAATTTTCTTGTTAACACAGATAAAAGCAAGCTTGAGCAAATACTAAATAATCTTCTGACTAACGCTGTTAAGTTTACAGAAGCAGGTGAAATAATTCTTTTGGTTAATATTGGGAATAATAACGGGCTTATCTTTGTTATAAAAGATACTGGAATTGGAATCTCTCCGGAAAATCAGCAGTTGATATTTTCAGAATTTCGTCAAATTGATGGAAGCACATCACGTAAATATGGCGGTGCCGGATTAGGATTAGCTATAACAAAACGATATGTAGAATTACTCGGCGGAACTCTTCTGGTAAACAGTGTGGTTGGCAAGGGAACTGAGTTCAGCTTTACAATTAGTGATGTAATCCTCGATGTAATTGATATCCCGGATCAAAAATTCCTTAAACTGGATGAAGAAATAAATAATAATCAACAATATAGAACGATAGGAATGTATTGCAGCAAAACCGAAACTAAAAAATTAATTGCGGATTACCTCGCCTCCTACAATTACAACATAATACCGTATGGTCCGGATGATGCTCAAAATCCTTCATCCAATCTTTCTTCTGAAGATTCTATAATATTTTGCTTTAACGAAAATCAATCGAATATCTGGCAAACAGTTCTAAATCTTAAAGCAAACATTTCAACACAAAACTGTAATGTTATCATTATTTCAATACTCGAAAAAGAAAAATTCGGCTGGATGCTTCCGGTTCATGATATTCTGATAAAGCCGCTAACACAAAGCAGAATAAAAGATTTGATCGGCAGAATTGAAACTTTCGCCGAATCAAAGGTATCAAGAATATTATTTGTAAGTCCGAATAAGGAAGAGTTTACAATCACATTTGGTACAAATAACTTTTTTGAAAAGGTAAATTACTATCAGGATCCTGATGAAGCTTTTAATAATCTTAATAGAGATTCTATTCAGATTGCACTTATTGATTTCGATTCTTTTCAATCAGAAGCATTGAGATATTTATTGAATATAAGCCGATATAAACTGACCAGGAATGTTTATTCTGTTTTTTATTCCCATAAAGATTCTACCCGAATTGATTTTCTAAAACTGAATGAAGAATTAAAGGAGCTTACACTAAGAAATAAGTATCACCCGCTGGATGTATTAAAAGATTTGAAAGAACGGTTGAAGATTGATGAAAGTATTGTGAATCAAAAACAAAAATTAATTGAAGAAAATGTTTTAGATAATTATTCGGTAGAACATAAAAATGCTAATGCAGACTCAAAGCATACAGTATTAATTGTTGACGATGATCCCGATACGCTTTTTACAATTGGCGAAATAGTTAAAGAGATGAACTTCGATACGATATTCGCTCACAATGGAATGGAATGCTTGGTAATGCTTAATCATGTAAAACCGGATTTGATATTGCTCGACATTATGATGCCTCAAATGGATGGATTCGAAACAATTAAAAGAATAAGAAGCGATAGCCGGTTTTCTTCAATTCCGGTTATTGCTCTTACTGCTTATGCTATGCTGGATAATAAAAATGTAGTTACTAAAAATGGTTTCGACGATCTTGTTACTAAACCAGTTAATTCAACTCTTCTTGATGCAAAAATTAATCTTTATATAAAGAGTAGGGTAAGTTTAAAATGAAAAAAATTCTTGTTATTGATGATTATCCCGATAATGTATTTTTATTACAGGACCGTTTGGAGAAGGAAGGTTTCGAAGTCTTAAAAGCATATGACGGTGAAATGGGAATTCAAAAAGCAATTTCTGAAAAGCCGGATTTAATTCTTCTGGATATTATGATGCCCGGGGTTTCCGGGTATGATGTATGTAAAACTTTATCTGCCAATGATGATACAAAACTGATACCGATAATTTTGTTAACTGCCCTTACAGAGGCAGATAATTTGCGTGCCGGGCTTCAAGCCGGTGCGTTCGATTATATAAAGAAACCGTTTAACAAAACAGAACTTGTTGCAAGAATAAATTCTGCTCTTCGATTCAGCGAAACCAATAAATTTCTTATCGAGATTGAAAAGATAAAAACCTTTGCAGCTACAGTAGTTACAGCTAACCACGAGATCAAACAACCGTTAACATTAATTAATCTCTCTACAACAGCTATACGAAGAGAACTTACAAAAGAAGATCCTTCGCACGAGGTTGTATTAAAACGTGTGGAATTTATTGAAAATGCGGCAAGAGATATAATTAAAGTTCTTGAAAAAATGGGCTCGATTAAAAAACCGGTAATTACACCTTACGTTAATAACCTTAATATAATCGACTTGAATTCTGACGAGCAGAAAGCTAATTGATCAATTCCCTGATTACGTTTAGCATCTCTTCAAAGTTGTATGGTTTGCTTATAACCCGGTTTACCTGGTTTTTATTTTTTTCTCCATTTGAATAATCACTCTGTGAACCGGTCGCAAGTATTATAGGGGTGTTGAGTTTCATTTCTCTAATTTTTTTTATACAGGTAAGTCCATCCATGTCCGGCATCTTCTGATCAATAATCATAAGGTCAGGGGAGTTTCCGTTATTCAATTCCTTAATTACTTCGTCTCCGTTTGATGCGGTTATAACCTTGAATTCGTAAGATACTAATAACTCGGCAAGTAATTCTCTAAGGATATCTTCATCTTCAGCAATTAATATTGATTTGGTCTTTAGTTCAACTTCCTCTTTTAAGTTAGGAACGGCAGGAAATTTTAATGTAAATTCCGTCCCTTTATTTTTTTCGCTCGCAACTTTTATTACTCCACCGTATTCATCAACAATTCTTTTTACTATCGAAAGGCCGATACCACTGTTTTTCTTTTTAGATTTTGTAGAAAAATTATTATTGAAAATAAATGGCATAACAGATGGATCTATTCCTTCTCCATTATCAGAAATTTTTATTTGAATAAATGATCCGGCTTCGAATAATTTTGGGTCTCCACTTACAGGTTTTGGATTAGAAGACCAGATACTGATAATTCCTTTCTCTTTAATTGCTTCCGAAGCGTTGATAATTAAATTCATAAAGATTCTGTATAAGTCCGAATACCTTCCTTCAACAAATGAGAGTTTCGATTCCAGCTTGAGGTCAAAAGTAATTTTGTCTTTAAGATGTATTGATATTGTATTTATTAAATCGGTTAAAAGCGTATTCATGTTTATTCTTTTCTTCTTGTAAAACTTATTAGAATTTTCCGAAAGTAAATCCTCAATTATTTCTGCTGCCATGTAAGTTCCGTTTTCGATACTGCTTATTAACGGAATAACATCTTCGGGATTAGATACTTTTTTCTTGAGGAGTTCTACACTGTTTAGAATTCTTGTAAGAATATTATTCAGATCGTGGGCAATATGACTGACAGGAGCCGAATCTTCTTTCTGTTGCATTCTACTTCAGATTATATTTTATGATTTTTGAATAAAGAGTTTTCTGGCTAATCCCCAAAACTCTCGAAGTATTTTCACGGTTCCAGTTATATTGATCCAATGCCCGTTTAATATGAGACTTTTCCAGTTCATCAAGAGAAACGAGCGAGCCGTCTTCCCTAGTAAAATTTGAGAAATCGAAATCGTCTTTTGGAATATTTAAATCTTTTGGTTGAATAAGATCTCCATCGGAGAAAATAATCGCCCGTTCAATTATATGATCAAGCTCTCTAACATTGCCCGGAAAGTTGTAACGCATTAATTCTTTCTTCGCTTCTTCGGATAATCTTTTAACCGATCTTACTGGCGATTTCTTTTGTAGAAAATACTCAGCTAAAAGTAACACATCGCTCTGTCTTTCACGTAGCGGTGGAATAGTAAGTGTAATTACATTAAGTCGGAATAAGAGGTCTCTTCTGAAATTTTTATTCTCCGCCTCCTGCATAAGGTTTTTATTTGTAGCTCCAATAACTCTTACGTTGGACGACAAATTTGTAATTCCTCCCACTCTTCTGAATTCTCCGTTTTCAAGAAAACGCAAAAGTTTTGGTTGAAGAGATAAACTCATCTCACCTATTTCATCGAGGAAAAGAGTTCCGCCATTTGCAATTTCTACAAGCCCTTGCTTCGAAGTCTTAGCATCGGTGAAAGCTCCCTTTTCATATCCAAAAAGTTCGCTCTCCATCAATTGATCTGGTAATGAAGCACAATTAATTGCTACAAACGGTTTATCTTTTCTGGCAGAGTTTTTATGAATATATTCGGCAAAAATTTCCTTACCGGTTCCGGTCTCTCCTTCAAGCAGAATATTGGATTCCGAGTTCGCAGCTTTTTCGGCAAGTTTAACTACATTTTTAATGCTATCACTTTCACCAATAATAGAATTTGGAATTACCTGGTTAATTTTTGAAGAGAGAATTTTATTTTTGATTATTAAATCTCTGTGCTCTAATGCTCTATCAATTGTTAAACAGAGCTGACCGAATTCATAAGGCTTGGTAATAAAATCATACGCACCCTGTTTAATGCATTCAATTGCAGTTCTTACATCTGTTTTGGCGGTTAATACAATTACCTGTGTAGAGGGATGATTTTCCTTTACATAAAGTAGAACTTTTTCGCCGTGAACTTCTCTCATCTCAAGATCTAATAAAAGAACGTCGTAGGATTTTTTCTTAAAATTTTCAATTGCATCTTTGCCATCGTAAACAGTATCAACATTATGTCCTTCGTTTACAAGTTCTTCTTTTAAGAGATAACAGAGAGTTTCATCATCATCGGCAATTAATATTTTGGTGTCTTTCATTTAAGTGTATCGATTAATTTTTTCTAAAAATAAAGAATTTTAATCATAAATCCTTGATAGGAATCAAAATGATTTTTAAGAAACAAAAATAGGCAAATAGAATAAAATTGATGAATAGAAGGTTTGTATTTTTAGAAGGGATGGTTTATATTTGTGCCTCAAATTTTGATGGAGGGCGCGTAGCTCAGGGGTAGAGCATATGCCTTTTAAGCATAGGGTCGGTGGTTCGATCCCACCCGCGCTCACTAATTATGTTGAATTCTAATTTAATATCGAATCTTAATTGGTGGTGGAGAAATTTTTCTCTGCCATCCTGATGCTATTTAAATAATTAACTTAACAA
>CAZEBL010000122.1:0-8818 GCA_964510325.1 uncultured Melioribacter sp.
ATTGCAAAATTTCCGGAGTGGTTTTATATCCGTATTTTCTAATTAACCGATCAATTTCTTTATCCTCTCCAAATTCTTTTAATCCGGGTGCAAGAACTATTAATTCGCCTCCATCTGCAATTGCCATGCGGGTTCTATAAACACTTTTATTTCCAAGCCACGTACTTTTAAATTCATGTGGGTCGAGATATACAACAACTTTCTTCAATGGTTTTTCCAGCATTACAAAATTAACTTTCAAAGAGAGTTCGGCTGCTAACTTAAAACATTCATAATCATCACCGATATATAAACCTTTAATAACAAGGTCACCTTTTTCATTTTTATCAACAACTGTAAGCACATAAATTATCGGTAGATGCTTTGCAAAATTTTCCGATGCATAATTGAGGACCTGTCGAACAGGGTTATTGGCTCTACCCATAATTCTTTCCATTCCGTAAACAGCACCAAGGAAATGGCTTTTATTAATTCCTTCACGACCTCCGGTTCCGACAAAAATATTTTTGTTATAGTTAGCCATACCGATTACTTCGTGTGGAACGACTTGACCAATAGACACAATTAAGTCGTGATTTCCTTCTACTAATAATTTGTTTACCTGAGCCGGCCAGGAATAATTTAACTTTCCTTCCGATACTTTATTTACAAATTCAGAGGGGACTTCACCGAGAGTGTGTAAATCATTGCGCCAGTTATGGACTCTAAATAGAGCCAGAGGAACATCACCATACATTGTTTTAATTTGATCATCAGTCATTTTTGTATGTGTTCCAAGTGCAGGTAAAATATCTGTAAGATGCTCTTTGTAGTATTGATACAAATAGTGAGTTATAATACCCGCTTGAGAATGGAATCTTGTAAAATCGGGAGGAATAGCAAGAACTCTTTTTTTAATTCCAAGTTTTGAAAGAGAAGAATATATCGCTTCCCGTATTTCATTTTCCGTTAAAGAAATTTTTTCGTGACCTTTTGCAAATAGTAACATATTAATTTTCTAAATTATCTTTGAATTCTTGCCGAGCCGCCTTTAGCAAAAGCTTTTACTTCATCAATCGTTGCCATGGTAGTATCACCGGGATACGTTGTAAGAAGAGCACCATGTGCCCAACCAAGTTTAACAGCTTCTTCAGGAGATTCATTTGTTAATAAACCATAGAAAAATCCAGCTGCAAAACCGTCGCCGCCTCCAACTCTATCGTAAACATCAAGTTCTGCAGTGGGTGCAGAATAAGTTTTACCATTAATCCATGCAACGGCACTCCAGCTATGTCTGTTAGTGGAATGAACTTCCCTTAAAGTTGTAGCAACAATTTTAACCTGAGGATATTTTTTAATAACATTATCAATCATTCCGAAAAATGTTGAAGGATCTAATTTGGATTTAGAAGCAACTTCGGGACCGGGGATGCCAAGACCTTTTTGCAAATCCTCTTCATTACCAACAAGGACATCAACATTCTTAACAATCTGGTCTATAACTTCTGCAGCTTTCTTTTCTCCACCCCATATATTCCAGAGTTTAGCACGGAAATTTAGATCGAAACTTGTAACTGCACCGGCTTTTTTCGCAGCTTTCATTCCATCAATAATAACCTGACCCGTAGTTTCAGAGAGGGATGCAAATATTCCGCCGCTATGAAACCACTTAACACCCCCTGAGAAAATTTCGTCCCAGTTAAAATCCCCGGGTTTTAGCAATGCAGCAGCTTCGTTAGAACGGTTATAGAATACAACCGGTGCACGAACGCCAAGACCTCTATCGCTGAAAACTGTTGCCATGTTAGGTCCGTTTACACCATTGTGTTTAAATTTTTTGTAGAAGGGTTTAACGCCCATCGCTTTAACACGTTCTGCAATTAAATCTCCAATCGGATATTCAACCATGGCAGTAGCAATTCCGGTGTTTAACTTGAAACAATCAGCAAGATTAGCTGCTACATTAAATTCACCGCCACTTACATGTATTTTACATTCGGTTGCTTTTCTAAATGGAACGATTCCGGTATCCAAACGATGAACGAGTGCACCGAGAGAAACAAAATCGATTGATGCTTTAGTGTTGATATTTAGTCCGTCTGCTGATGACATGATTGTCTCCTGAATTTATTATCGTTAAAAATTTTCTACAGAATTGATAAAATATTTCAAACACCGGAGTAAGCGCTAAAGCCGCCATCAACCGGGAGTACAATACCGGTTACAAACTTTGAAATATCCGATGCAAGATATAATAAAGCTCCGGAAACTTCATCGGGTTCTCCGAATCTTCCCATGGGAGTATTGGATATAATTTTATTTCCTCTTGGAGTCAACTCACCTGTTTTTTCATCAGTAAGCAAAAACCGATTCTGATTAGTTAAGAAGAAACCGGGTGCAATTGCATTAACTCTAACATTCACTTTTGCAAAATGAACAGCAAGCCATTGTGTTAAATTATTGATAGATGCTTTTGCAGCAGAGTAAGCTGGAATTTTTGTAAGAGGGCGGTAAGAATTCATTGAAGAGATATTTATAATCGAGCCGCCTCTTACAAGCATATCTTCTGCAAAGACCATAGTTGGCAGAACAGTACCGAGAAAATTCAAGTCGAATACACTTCTGAATCCTTCGAGATCCAAACCGAAGAATGATTTGGACAAATCACCAAGGTTCTCTTTTGTAATAAATTCATTAGAAGTTGTTGCAGTAGGTGCATTACCACCGGCACCGTTGATCAAAATATCTATTTTACCTAATTCTGCATTTACTTCTTCTTTAGCTTTTACAAGACTTTCTTTATTCAAAACGTTTGCAACAACGCAGAGAACCGGTGACCCACTTTTTTTAGCAAGTCCCTGAGCACATTCATCGCATCTTCCTTGCTTATAATCCATAATTGCAACTTTTGCACCGGCTTTAAGCATTGTTTGAGCAAATATATTTCCAAATACCCCGCATCCGCCTGTAACAACGCAGACTTTACCTTTCAAATCATCAAAAGAAACATTCATTTTGTAATTCCTTTTTTGTTAACAACTTTTGAAATACTATCCATTATAATCTTAGCATTATCCGTAAGCTTAGAATAATTTTCTTTTTCAATTGCATCCTTATCAAGAAGAGCTGAACCAACACCAACTGCACAAGCTCCGGCTTTCAACCAGTCCCCCGCATTTGTTAAACTAACTCCGCCAGTCGGCATTAATTTTAAATGGGGCATTGGTGCAAGAATTCCTTTAAAGAACTCCATTCCAAGAACATCAGCAGGAAATACTTTTATTATATCCGCACCGGATTCGTAAGCAGTTTGAATTTCTGTAGGTGTAAAGCATCCGGGCATTGCCGGTATATCGTACCTGTGAGCCGTTTCAATAATTTCTTTTTTAAAGATTGGACTAACAACATACTTTGCACCGGCTTTAATTGCATCTTCGGCAACATTACGATTTAGTACCGAGCCAACACCAATAATTATATTTTTATCAAGTTCCTTCGACATCTTTTCAATCAATTGAATTGCATTAGGAACTGTCATTGTAATTTCTGCAATAGATAATCCACCTGCATAGAGTGCTTCAATTACTTTTTTCAATTTTTCCGGTTCTTTAATTCTTAAAACGGCAACTGCTTTGCGTGCTACAATTTCTTCAACTATTTTTTCTCTGTTCATATTAATTAAATGGTTCCAGATGTTTTTTGAAATGCTTAATTAGAAAATCGTAATGTGTTTCTTCATTTTCGATAAGGCACTGTAAAATTTTATCTTTGAAAAGATAGTTGCCGGACGGATCTTTATCGGTTAATACGCGACCAAATGTAACATGTAAGACCTGACGTGCGTCATTCGAATCGAACAATGCAATTAATTGCTGGTCGCTCTGTTCTTTTGCCGGAGGAACTTTATTTATATCGGCAGAAACATGATATGATTTCTTTTCGGTTTCGTAAAGGTTTCTTGAGAAATCAAGAATCTCTCTAAACAGATCCGTTTTTTTTGTTGCAACAACTTTTAATGCTTCAAGATAGCTTGTTCCAGCTGTTTTAACATGTGTAAATGCTTCTTTAAGCGAGCCGATTACTCTGTAAACAGAAAATTTGTCGCTGCCTGAATGTAAACTGATTTTATAATTACCGAAATGCTTTGTAATTGCAAGGTGCTTTACATATTCTTTTTTGAATAAATCGATATCTCCTTTATAGTCAATTCCTTTTTCAAAATCTCCTACAAATCTTGGTGCAAGACTTACAAATTTTACATTCAACCGGTTTAGTTCGTTTGCGAAAAAGAAATGTTCAAAAGGACTGGTTACCGATTCAGTTTCATCAACAGAGACTTCAACTTCGAATTTATCCGAATCGCACTTAGAAGCAAGATAATCATACAATTTTTTAATATGTGCAATAGCTTTTCCGTATTTAGCATATGCTCTTAAAAAGTCGTTGACAGTAACGTTGATAGAGAAATTTTCAGAAATAGAAAAATTTTTTCCGGCATATCTTTTTTCAGCGTTAGGAAATGAGTCATTCAACTCATTCCATGGTAAACTCGATGCAATTTTAAATAGTTCTTCCTCGCTATAATTATCGGCATTATTATTTACATGCTCGCTCGGATCGAATGTAAACATTGTGAATCCGGCACCGAGCATTAGATTAATATCCTCTGTTGTTTTTAAGTGATCTGCATCGGAACCAAATCCGTTTTTATAACCTTCCTGAAAAACAGACCATACAGCAGCATCCATTACCATTTCCGGTTTACGGTTAGTTCTTGCAAGCTCGCGAATTGATTGCTGTGCAAGTATCGGATAAAAGTAGCTTCCCTTTAATGATCTGATATGACCGCTGTTAGCAAGACCAAGACGGTCGCCAAATCCGAATGAGTTTTTTAATCCTACTACTATTGGAATGGTATAACTGAAAATTGATTGAATAGTAATTCGATTAGTAGTAGTTAAAAAACATTTTTTAAAAAATAAACCGGGATAGGACGAACTAATACTCTCACCTTCATATCTATTCAATAAATCCGGATGGCTTGTTACAACATAAAGATATTTGTAATTCCCTTCTCTTCCGATAAAAAAAATCGAGTCTTCATACCTATTTACTGACATAGGATAGAAAAATATAGAATAATCTTGATTTAGATTTAGGTTAACGGGTTTATTTTCATCATTGAATAATGATTTAAGATTATTTTCAAATTCATTAATACTCATTTTATTTCTCTATTATAGTTTATAGGTTTTCTTAACAAGATTATAAGTTAAATCCTCTGCAATTTTAATTGCTTCATCAATGGAAATAATATGACGTGCAACCAGACCGGCGAGGAAATTGGAATCTATTCTACGTGCAAGATCATGACGAGCAGGAATTGAAACGAAAGCACGCGTATCGTCATTAAATCCTACGGTATTGTAAAATCCGGCAGTCTCAGTAACCATTTGTCTGAATCTGGTCATTCCTTCTATACTATCATGAAACCACCATGAAGGACCAAGTTTCATTGCCGGGTAATGACCAGCCAATGGTGCAAGCTCACGCGAATATGTGCTCTCGTCTAATGTGAAAACGATAACTGTAAAGTCAGGATTATTTCCATACTTGTTCAATAATTCTTTTAGGTTGAAGGTGAACTCTTCGTGCATCGGAATATCTGCACCTTTATCGGCACCATAATTTTTATAAATAACCGGATTATGATTTCTGTAAGATCCGGGATGGATTTGCATCACCAGTCCGTCATCAATACTCATCCTCGCCATTTCCATTAACATGTGTGCGGTAAATAGTCGGGCATCTTCAACAGTCGATTGACCTTTAAGTCCTTTCTGGAATATTTTTTCCACTTCGCTGCTCGATAATTCATGAGTGTATGAAGAGAAGACTCCATGATCCGTAGATGTACATCCAAGTGTTTTGAAAAATGATCTTCTTTCTTCCAATGACTGAATGAATTTTTTGAAGGTTGAAATTTCATATCCACTTACATGTCCAAGTAATTCAATATTTGATTTCCATGAAGTGTTAGAAAGATCGGTAACAGCATCCGGTCTGAAACATGGTATAACACGACCATTCCAACCGGATTCTTTTATTTTTTTATGATGTTCTAGACTATCAGTAGAAGCATCCGTAGTTGACAAAACTTCTATTTTAAATTTCTCAAAAAGTCTGCGTGGTAAAAATTCTGGTGAATTTAATTTTTCAGTTATTTCGTCATAAATTTTGTCAGCATTAGCTCCATTAAGTTTTTCTTTAATACCAAAGACAACAGAAAATTCATGGTTAAGCCAGATGCCGGAAGGTGTACCGAGAAACAGGTAATAGTTTTCTGCAAACAATTTCCAGATTTTACGCGGATCTTTTTCTACCTTCGTTCCATTTATTGAAGGAATACCCAATGCTTCCATTGGAATGCCTTGTGAATAGAGCATTCTGAATAAGTAATGATCGGGAGTTATAAATAATTTTGATGGATTCTCGAACGGTTTATTATCTACAAAAATCCCCGGATCAACATGTCCGTGAGGACTTATAATTGGTAATGACTTTATATTATCGAAAATTTCGCGTGCATAAGCACGTATTACAGGATCTGAATCAAAAAAGCGATCGGGGTGAAGTTCAAAAGGTGACATTTCCTTTCCTAAAATTATAATTCAACTACAATTGGATTATTTAATTTGATTAAAAGATTATCAAGATAGTTTACAAACTCATTTTGATTTTTAATTCCATTTGGTTCCTGAATCCAAGCAGCAGTAAAATAGTATTCAACCTTCGAATTAGATGGTCTAAGCACTAAGACATGACTTAGTTTATCCTCTGTTTGTTTAATTAAATCCTTCGCGTTGTATAGAACAGCTATTCCAAGGTCATCATCTGCTAATGATTGCTTACCGTATAATGCTATATATTGCCAGCCCTCGGATTGACTACTTTTTATAAAATTCGTTCCATCATATTTGGCAAGACCGGTTACTAAATTCTCAGCATTATCAATTGTTAAAACGCATTTAGTAAGTCTGCATCTTGCATTTATTGAAATGTTAGCATTAAGATCATACTTTTTATTATCAACCATCCAGCCGTAATAATCAATAGTAAATTCTGATTTAAGCGGACCATTTTTAAGAAGGTTATACTTAACAGAATCTGTAACAGAAACCATATTTACTTTATTGCTACTCCACATTCCAAATGATCCGATTCCGAGAGAACTGCCAACCTTAAAAATATCCATCCCCCATTCCTGCATATTATGATATGAGTCGTCTTTGGCCACAGTATCTTGTACACCAACTTCTTTAAGCACGAGCTTCCTCATTTTCTTTCCGAAGATATCGGTAGCATTGCGCCAATCGAGGTAAAGGCGATAGCCAACAATTTCCGATTCCCACCCGGGACCTTCGTATTTGAAAAGTGCATCGTGATCTTTGTGAATTGAGGGTACTTTGTAACTGGTTACATTTTCAAATTCCGTTCCTCTAAACTTTCCCTCAAAATAAATTCCACCTTTCTTAGGAGAAAGTTCTGCATAAGTTTCATTCTTAAACCGAGCGGGGACAATTCCTTTACCATATTCAAATTCAATTTCGCTTTTCGCATTCGGCTTTAATGTTAAAAGAACAGTAATAAATTCTTCACCATTGATTTTTTCAAGCTGATAAGGAATTTTCTGCCCATCCGAATAAACATCGAATGATTTAACATCAAAGTCAGAATACTTTTCAAGAATCTTATTAAGACTTATCGAGACGATCTCGTTAGATCTTTCAATTGAAGACGGATTATTAATAAGAACCTTAAAAGATTTACTTTCTGCACTACACGCAAACGATACAGAAAATATTAACAAGGTTATAATTATTTTTTTTAACATCACAAACCCTATTCTTTTTCACTAAAAAAATATTCAGGGATGGTACTTAAACTTTTAATTCAGCCACCATCCCTTTCTCATGGGAGGCACCATGAAAATTATTTTTACTTCATTCTTATTTAAGAACATCCATTAATTTTTTAATAACCAAATAACTTAGGAATAAACATGCTTATTTCAGGGAAATAAGTTACAGCCAATAATGTAACCATCATTGCAATAAACATTGGGATTAACGGTTTGATAACTTTGGTAATCGGTAATTCGGCAACAGAACACCCAACAAATAAAACGCTTCCGACTGGTGGAGTGCACAAACCAATACTAAGATTCATTACCATAATAATACCAAAATGAATTGGGTTAATTCCCAGTTGAATTGCAACAGGTAAAAATATTGGAGTAAAAATCAGAACTGCCGGGGTCATATCCATAAAAGTACCCACAACAAGCAGAATAACATTTATAATTATTAGGATAACAAACTTATTATCAGAAAGAGAGATTAGTGCCGCGGCAACATTCTGCGGAATATTTTCGTAAGCCATTACCCAGGACATAGCCATTGAAGTAGCTACAAGAAGCATAACTACAGCAGTAGTTGTTGCACTGCTCAGCAGTATTGCCGGAAGGTCCTTGAATTTAATTTCGCGGTAAATAAATACTGAAAGTATAAATGCATAAAGAACAGCAATTGCAGATGCCTCGGTTGCAGTAAAGTAGCCAGCAACAATTCCACCAATAACAATTATTATTAGTAGCAAACTTGGGACTGCATCAAAAAATTTTTTAATTGCATCGCCAATTGTAAAGTGAATTGTAACTTTATATTTATTTTTCTTAGCATAAATTCCCGCAACAATCATTAAAGAAATACCAAGCAAGATACCCGGAATGTAACCCGCAAGAAACAGAGCAGCAATTGAAACCCCGCCGCTTGCAAGT
>CAZEBL010000123.1:0-8804 GCA_964510325.1 uncultured Melioribacter sp.
ATCGAAAAAATTAAAAGTGAAATGGATGTAAATATTATTATTACATTTTTTTCACCTTCGGGTTACCGCAATTCTCTTAAATATCCTTTTGCAGATATTATTTCTTACATCCCGATCGATACACCAATATTAACAGAACGTTTTTTAAACTATGTTAGACCCAATATTGCAATATTTATGCGTTACGATATATGGCCCAACATGATATGGAAGCTCGATAAAAAGAAAATACCATATTTCATTGTCGATGCAACAATGCGCTCACAAACAAAGCGTAAACTTCCGCTTATTTTCGATTTTCATAAATCGCTTTTTTCTAATATCACCGGTGTTTTAACTGTATCCGAAGATGATGCAGCAAATTTTAAGGATTTTGGAATAGATGATAGCAAAATCGAAATTATAGGAGATACCAGGTTCGATCGAGTATTTACTAAGAGCATTGATGCCAAATCGAAAAAATTGTTTAAGGATAATTTTTTTGACGGCAAGAAAGTTTTTGTTCTGGGGAGCTCCTGGGAAAGTGATGAAGACGTTATGCTTCCGGCTCTAATGAAACTTATGGAATATGATCAATCTGTAATTACTATTATTGTTCCGCATGAACCGACAATACCACATCTGGAACGAATTGAAAATACTTTGTTTAATTATTACAGCTCAATAAGATTTTCTTTCATGAATAATTATAACAATGAACGTGTAATAATTATCGATTCTATCGGTATATTACTTACACTTTACACTTATGCTGATGCGGCTTACGTAGGTGGAAGTTTTAAACAGGGGATTCATAATGTTCTTGAACCAGCCGTATATGGAATACCGGTGCTATTCGGTCCTAAAATTGAGAACAGCCGAGAAGCTAATATCCTTGTCGCTCTGGGCGGTGCTCGTGTTATCCTTAATAAGAGCGAAGCTTACAGAGCATTAAGAAAATTATTTACAGATGATGAATACAGAGCCGGAATGGGAAAAATATGCGCAGAGTTTGTAAAACAAAATATCGGGGCAACGGATAAAATACTTAAAAAAATCTATTTACAATTGTAATGTTTGATTTAATAAATTCGTTACGTCATTCTATATTTTATTATATCATTTTTATAAATTGATTTCAAATTTCTTCCGGGTAATTCATTAATGAATTCTTCAACAGATAAAACCTTCGACTTTTCAAAATCCGATTCTCTTTACCGCAGTATTTTAGAAACTGCTCCAATCGGAATACTGGTATTCAACAATGAGTTCCTGGTTAAATTTGTTAATAATAATTTTTTTCATTTCAGCGGTGTTATTAACGGAAAGCCATCGGATATTTTAGGCAAAAGTATTTATGAATACCGGCTTTTCGAAGAAGTTGATTTAAGAAAAGATCTTAACGAGTTACGAGATGGAAGCGCATTTGAAAAAGAACTTGATAAGGCAAGAACAATTTCGGGTGTTAAAATTTCTATTATCGTTAAATGCGTTCCGATTTTATTAGATGGAAAGTTTAACGGCGGGGTAATTATTGTTGAAGATGTTAAAATCAATCCTGCTAAAGAAGAAATTGCTTTTATACACTCACTCAGTTTCCAGAACTTTCTTAACCTTTTAAGTGATAGTTATTTCTTTGTTGATAAAGATGGACTTATTAAGCTAAGCTCCCCTAAAGGATATGATAATTTTTCATTTCTATTTGAACCGGAAATTTTAAAGGGGAGTAAACACCCGCAAAAACTCTCTGGTATTTTATTCAAGAAACTTCTGGAAGCGGTTATTTCATCAAACAAAACTATCTGGACGGAATTACCATTTATTAAAGACAATGCGGAACACAGAGCCAATCTTACATTGATTCCGATAGTTGAAGAAGGTTCGAAAGCCGAGCTTGTTATTGTTCTTGTAAAAGATTTAACTAAAGAATCAGATATTGTTACTATTAATGATGAGGAAATTAAAGAGCTTAGAAAGTATCAGCAGATTACCGCGAAGGTCCTTGATGGTGTGATCGGCTTTGATAAAGAAGGAAGAATATTTTTCTGGAATGAATCATCTGCAAAATTATTTGGATTAACACGTAGCGAGGTTTACGGAAAATTTATAAGCAAAATATTCTCGCAGATTGATCTCCCATATTTTGAAAGTTTGTTAGATAAGTTAAAGGAAAACAAATTCTGGGAAGGTGAATTAAAAATCGGCGCCGATGAAAGTGTTGCAGAATATTTTAGTGTAAAGATAGGAATAGTTGAAGAAGATTTTGAAGAAAATTATTACATGTTATGCAACAATGTAACAAACAAGGTTAAAAGCGAAAAGGAATTAAGGCAGTCAGAAGAAAAATTTAGAAATATTGTAATTAATTCCCATGAATATATATGTATTCTCGACTTAAACGGAAAGATTACCTATGCTAATCCTTATTTTATTGAGTCGTTTGAATTTACCATTGATGAACTTACCAGAATGAATTTTGGAGATCTTGTTGACACTTCGTATCTGAATCAATTCAGGTTCGATGTAAATGAGCTTACTTCTTACAGTTCACGATCAATAGAATTACCATTAATAAATAAGAAACGTCAAAGAATATTTGTTCTTGCAAGTTTTTCTGCAGCATATGACGTTAATAATTCAATTCAATACTTCAGTGTTATACTTACGGATATTACGCTGAAGAAAGAATCGGAAAAAGATTTGCTACTAATAAGATCAATTTTCGAAGCATCACACGATGGAATTGCACTCATAAGTAAGAAGAAGTTTGTTCTTGTTAACGATTCATTTGTCAGAATGTTCGGTTATAGAAGTGCCAGCGAAATTATCGGTCAGGATCCTCTCGATTTTGTTGATAAGGATGATATTCTTAAAGTAAGCAGATATATTTTAAATGCGGAAGAAGGGAGCGATTCTCCGGCACGTTACGATTTTAAGGGTAGAAGAAGAAATGATTCTTTAGTTGAACTTGAAAATTCGGTTTCCATCTACGAAACAAATGATGAAAAATTTATTGTCTGGGTGTTAAGAGATATTACAGAGGAAAAGAAAGCACAGGAAGCATTACAGATATCGGAAGAAAGATATAGAAGTATTTCGGAAAATATTAAAGAGAGTTTCTATACAGTTGAAGCTAAGGAAGGGAAACTTCAAACCGTTTTCTATACCCCCGCTATTAAACAAATAACCGGCTACGATGCTGAAGAGTTTTTAGGTGAAGAAGAAAAATGGCAAAGAATAATCTATCCCGATGATTTTGAAAGTACGGTGACAAGGCTGCATAATTTATATAACGATAACTCCCGTAATTTTGAAGTGTTTGAATATAGAATTATCGATGCACTTGGAAATATCATCTGGATTGAAAATAAAGTTACAGTTAAAAGAAATAATAGGGGCGAAATTCAGAAAGTATTTGGCGTTGTAATTGATAATACAATTTCCAAACGTGCCGAGGAAGAGCTTAAAAAGTCTGCATCTGAATTAAAAGAGCTTAACGAAGCAAAGGACCGTTTTATTTCAATAATTTCTCACGACTTAAGAACGCCATTCAGTTCCATACTGGGATTCACCGATTTCCTCTTATCGGATGATCCGGATATTACCGACGAAAAACGCGAGCAGTATGTAAGGTACATTCAGGAGTCGGCCAAGAGCATGCTTGGACTTGTTAATTCACTTTTAGATTATACACGGCTTCAAACCGGCAAAATAAAATTTGAACCGGAAAGAATTAATGCCAGAACGGTTGTTGAAAAATCGATACAAATTTTATCCGGTGCAGCATTACAAAAGAAAATTGAATTGGTATCTAATCTTGATAGGGACTTTTTTATTCATGCCGATGAAGGGCTGATTCTGCAAGTATTTAATAATCTTATTTCCAACGCTATTAAATTTACAAACACAGAAGGACGAATAACATTAAATGCTCTGGTAGATATTGAAAAGCGTCATGTTAAATTTTCTGTTGAAGATAACGGCGTTGGTATGAATAATGAAGACATAACAAAACTTTTTAAGGTTGATGCCAAGTTTACAACACCAGGAACTGCCGGAGAAAAGGGGAGCGGACTCGGTCTTTCCTTAGTTGCTGATATTGTAAGAAAACATGGCGGTGATATCTGGGTTGAAAGTGAAGTTGGAATGGGCTCAAAATTTTATTTCACTATACCGATTGCATCAACTAATATCTTGCTTGTTGATGATATTAAAACCGACCGGCTTTTATACTCAAAACTTATTAAAAACCTTATTCCTCAATACAATATAATTGAAGCAGAAAACGGGAAAATTGCTTTGGATCTTATCAAACAAAGCTCTCCAGTGCTTGTAATTTCCGATCATAAAATGCCGGTTATGACCGGATATGATCTTGTAAGACAATTGAATGTAACCGACCTTAGATACAGACCCCCGGTTATTATTCTTTCGAGTGATATTAATGATGCTGTTAAGAGTGAATATAGGGAGCTTGGAATTGAATATATTTTTCAGAAACCGGTAAATCTTAGCGATTTTAAAAACGCTATTCAAATGGCTTTACGTAAGGCGGTCTACAGTTAAACCTCTATTAATTCTTCTTTCTAATTACCATTCCTGTTGTTGATTCAACTTTAATTACATTTTCTACATCACGTAATGGTTCGATTCCCGAATTATTTTTATCAACTAAAACTTCCCACTTTCCCTCTGGTAATGGAAACTCCAATTCCAAATTTTTATCGGCATTTAGAAGAACAATAAAAACTTCTCCGCCATAATTTATAGAATAAGTAAGGCCGAATTTACTTAAGGGATGTTCCAGAAAAGAAATATCATTGTAGTCTGCTCTGGAAAATGCCGGGTGTTTTTTTCTAAGCTCTATCAATCCTTTGTAATAATTGAAGAGACCTTTGTTTGTTTCAAAATGTTTATAGTTGATATAATTTGTTTCATTATCCTTATTGTAGGAATTATGATCCATCCTTCCTTTTTCAGGATCGTTCACACGAATATTATGTGGAATTACTTTCGAACGGGCAAATTCCTGACCGGAGTGAATCATAGGCACTCCCTGTGCAGTAAGCATAAACAATGCCCCAAGCTTATTTAATTTTGTCTGAAGCGGAGTAAGTTTAACATGCTTATCCACATTTTTAATTTTAGTCTCAGAATTTACTTCTCTGCTGCCGATTCTTATAAAATCACCGAAAGTATATCCATCGTGCGACTCGAGATAATTTATTGAGTGCTCTTTTTTCTGGAAGAGTCCGAGTGTATCTTGCACCAATGTGCCGTTAACATAACTTTTAACACGTTTAACCGAATTATTGTTGAACCATTCACCAAAGATCCATCCTAATCCATTAAAAGGATTTTCTCCTTTAATTCCGTTTCTAATCTGGTCGTTCCATGCAGCATAACCCCTTTTAGAAAATCCATCGGGGGAGTAACCTCCGCCGCCCCATGCTTCGCCTATCAGAATAACATTCGGATTGATTTGCATAGCGCGTTCACGTATCTCTTCAATTGTTTTCCAATCGATCAGAGTACTTAAGTCAAAACGGAATCCGTCAACTTTATATTCTTTCATCCAGTGTAAAATGCTTTCAACAATTAACCGTCTTACCATTGGGCGTTCTGTTTTAAGGTCGTTACCGCACCAGCTTTGTGAAATATAATTACCTTTGCTATCCAGTCGGAAATAATATTCTTTATCAATTTGTTTTAGGTTGCCAATTTCATATTCCGAAAGGTGGTTATAAACAACATCCATAATTACTGCAATACCTTCTTTATGAAATGCTTTTACCATATCCTTAAAGTCGGTAATCTGCCTTCCATCTTTACCAATCCATTCATCCCATTTGAAGTTTTTCCAACGTTGGCTGTAATAAGAAGCCGGTGCAAAAAAAGCGCCCGTCATATATCCCCAGTGGTTTCTTTCGTAAGGATTCCACGTATTGAATTTTCCTTCTATTGAATCTCTATAAGGAATTTCGCAATAACCGAATTCCTGTGCCGGTAGAATTTCAATTGCATTAACGCCAAGAGATTTAATGTAATCAATTCCGCCTTTTTTGCCTTTTTCAATCAATCCCTGATAAGTACCTCTATTTTTTGCACCAGAGGATTTATGCGCGGTCATATCTCGAACATGCATTTCATAAATTATTAAATCACGCCAATCAAATTGTAACCAAGTAGTTTCTTGCCAGTCATATGGTAAATCTTTAACAACAATAGAACGTCTGGGATTTAAATATGTTGTTTTAGTTGCAACGGCTTTTGAATACGGATCAACACAAATTGGTTTATTAGTATTGCTGAAATCTTCCCCTTTGTGATAAACTTTATACCCGTAGAATAATCCATAAAGCTCACCTTCAAGTTCAGCTTCCCATACTCCGTCATTATCTTTTAGCATAAAAAATTCTTTACACTTTTTATCTTCAGGTTTTTCAAATGTACACAACCGAACACTTTCTGCAGATGGGGCAAATAATTTAAAATAAGTCTTACCGTTCTCAACAAAGGAGCCAAGCTTTTTATCTGAATAATATTTATCAAGTTCTTTATACCGTTTAATAAATTCAGTTGTATCCGGCTGATATACAACCGTCCTTTTTTCCGTTACGAACAATTTTTCACCTATGATGTTTTGTGAAAGTGAAAGAAACAGTATTATAATTAAAAATGATCTGCTCATAATTATTTTGTATGAATTGACATATTACAAGCAGCAAGTTAATGAATTATCGAAATGTTTTGAAATAATTTGATAGAAAGTATAAGCAAATAACTTAAAGATTATTTTAGATAGACCATCTTTTTTGTTTTTGATAAGTTTCCTGAAATTAAACGGTAAAAATAAACACCCGAAGCAAGATTGAAACGTGGTTGAAACGTAAAAGAATAATAGCCCGGAAAATTGTATTCATCAACAATAGTATCAATTTCTCTCCCTAAAATATCAAATATCTTTAGAGTGACTTTTTCCTTATTAATTCCGTTAACTAAACCCGGAACAGAATATCTAATTACTGTGCTTATATTAAATGGGTTCGGATAATTATTCATCAGTTCAAAACTTAAGGGTAGATTATATTCTTCCGCCGGAATGGTTGTTATTAAATTTACTTTTTCTGTTAACCATTTAATAATAGTGCAGATAAGTTCATCATTAGGAGATGTAATGCTGGTCAGGAAACCATCGTGAAATGAATTATCCGCAATAGCAATTATTCTTCCCTTACCATATTCCGATGCGGCTATAATTGTAAATATTCCTTTCGTTTCATTCTGATTATAAGCGAAATCGAAATTAAGATCGCACCAGGAATCTAAGGATGTAAAAGCCAGGGGATATGAAGGTGGAGAAGTAACAAAGTATCCTCCTCCGTTCATCTCGAAATAAGGGCATTGAACTATTGATGGGTGGTTAACAAAATTTTTTATCAAAGGATTTTCAGCATGTGATCCTAAATGCAAAGTGGAACAAATTAAATCATTTTTAAACTCTATCCCGAAATTTTGTAATAAATTATTTATTTCAGTCGGAATCCCCGCATCACCAAGAAACAATAGACTACCACCATTATTAAGAAATCTGAGAATAATATCTATTTCGTTTTGATTTAATTTTTCTTGTGGTGCAGATAATATTAAAAGGTCAAATTGATTTAAGGGTAATGAAAAATTTTCCAATTCGGTTCTTGAAACTATATAATTTTGATCCAATATTGATTTTAATTTCCCGAACAAAATCCATTCCGGGTGTTCTGGTAAAATACGACTGGCTCTCTCTGAAGAAATTGTGTTTCTCTCATTCTTCGATTCATCAAAAAGTATTTTGGGAAATTTGTATTTAATAACATCTACTTCCCATTCGGTGCTAACACTATTTGTTGCATCGGAAATATTAACTTTCACATTAAAATGTCCTTCAAGATTGTTATCTGTACAAAATCTAAATGTTTGTCCGCAAAATGTAGGAACTGGAGAATTATTAATAAACCATTGATAATAAATCGGGTTACCGTCATTATCAAAAACAGATACAGAAAAATCAATTGAATCGCCGCCTATTATTACTTGATTATTTTCAGGGTACCTGGATTTAATTGTTGGAGAAGTGTAATTATTCTGAAGTATTATTATACCATAAGATTCTAAGTGAGGAATAATAAATCTTGTATAGCCGTTTTCAGATACAGTGTTAAGTTTTTTTTGATCTCTGAAATCAGGTGAAATATAAATAGCTTCTAGAGGTACTTGTGAATTAGTAAGAATTTTACAACTTATGTTCTCTTTCAATGAGAAAACATCATTGGATTTATTAAAGTCGTAATTAACTATATGTATAATAAAATTCTGGTTTTTGTTTTTATATAAAAAGCTCGCCAAACTTCCGCCATCATTAATAACAGAATAGTTTTGCAAAATAGAATTTTGTACTACAAATGGTGAAAGGATATTTATAAAATCATTCTTTGTCTTAATCCGTTCGATTCCGGTATTTTTCAAGTATTCCTGACCAAAAAATCTTGAGGAATAAACAAACTTGCCTTTCCCGTAATTTTTAACACCTTCTGTACTCTGAAGCGATAACAAATCTGGTCTGCTAGCTAATGAACCATTAGGGTAATTAGTTCCAATCTTCCCAAAGGCAATAATAGTACCACCATTATTCATAAAGTCGAGCAATGTCTGAACCTGATGATCTGTCATTTCAAAAGCATGTGGTAAAATAACGGCTTGATATTTTTCCAAATCCTGTCGAGTAAAATCCGGTATGGATGTAAACCTTTCATCTGGAGCAAAGATGCAGTCGAATTGAATAT
>CAZEBL010000124.1:0-8785 GCA_964510325.1 uncultured Melioribacter sp.
ATTTTTATGGTCCAAGCAGAACCTTTAACTATGTTAAAATGCTTGATATTATCGACGATTCAGAGTTTAAGACTAAAGATGAGATTGAATATCAAGACGAAATAAATGTTTGGGAAGAATACTTATCCGACCCGGAATTAAGAAAAAAATTGGAAAATAAAATTGTATTAATCGGCTCTACAATGCCGGAGGATAGGGATTTACTTCCAATATCATTTGCTGAAGGAAAAAGAAAAGGGGATAATCAAATTTACGGTGTTGAGTTTCATGCAAACGTTATTCAAAATATTTTGTGGAATGATTACCTCTATGTTCAATCGAAAGGAATGGAAATTTTTATCATAATCCTTCTCACAATTTTTATTTTTATTGCAACTTCTGTAATTAGAAAAGTTAAGATCAGAATAGGAATCCTCACAGAAATTATCAATCTTCTTGCGGTTGTATTTATTGTCTATATTATTTATTTGCTTAGTATTTATCTCTTTATCAACAACAAACTGGTAATCGCAGTTGTAAGTCCTTCGCTATCAATAGTACTTGGTTACCTGAGCAGCACCGCTTATCATTTCATTAAGGAAAGACAACAGAACGTTTTGATTACGGGAATGTTCAGTCAGTATGTAAGCAAATCGATTGTTAATGAGCTTCTTGCTAATCCCGATAAATTAAAATTAGGCGGCGAGAAAAAAACTATTACAGTTCTATTTAGCGATATTGCGGGATTTACAACTTTTGCAGAGAAAAAAGAACCGGAGGAATTGGTAAGCTTTATTAACGAATTTCTGAATGAGATGACTGAAATTATTTTGAGGAATGGTGGAACACTCGATAAATATCTTGGTGATGCGGTTATGGCATTCTGGGGTGCCCCTGTGGAAGTTGAAGATCATGCTTACAAAGCGTGTTTAACTGCTTTACAAATGCAGGATAAACTTGCCGAGCTAAGAGATAAATGGTCGAAGGTTGGTGAACCGCTAATTCATATAAGAATTGGTATTAATTCAGGTGAGGTAATTGTCGGTAATATCGGCGGCGTAAAACGGTTTGATTATACAGTGATTGGTGATGATGTAAATCTTGCTTCGCGTCTTGAAGGTGCTAATAAAGAATACGGCACAAACATAATGATAAGTGACTCTACTTATCAATTTGTTGAAGAAAAAGTTTTGGTAAGAGAATTGGATGTTATCAGAGTAAAAGGGAAATCCGAACCTACAAAAGTATATGAATTGATTAGCTTGTCAGGAGATCCCAAAGCTATTAATGCAATTTATCAAATGCACGAATATTTTCAAGGACTGGAATTGTATCGTTATAAAAGCTTTGAAGCAGCAATGGATTATTTTAAGCGATGTTCAGAAAAATTAGGCGATTACCCTTCTAAAGTATATTTGAAAAGGTGTGAGTATTATCTTCAGAACCCTCCGGCAGATGATTGGGATGGAGTATTTGAACTTAAAACCAAATAATTATTTAAGCGCCCGTTTTATATTGTATGTTGCTGCTACTAAAAATACAAGATTGGCAATCCATGCAGTTATTAGAGGGTCCAGAACCCCATTTTTACCAAATGCCTGACTAACCTTCATAAAGACAAGATAGACGAACGTTATTAGAAGATTAATCCCGAATTGAATTGCAAGTCCGCCTCTTCTTCTATTTGCCGAAATTGGTAATCCAAAGAATACTACTACAACACTTGCAAATGCATAAGCTATTCTGGATTGATATTCAATAAGTATGGAAGTAGGATCGTTGCCGGTTCTTTTCTGTTCATTAGCAAAATCGGATAGCTCTGCAAGTGTCATTTCTTCCGGCTTCCTTTGTTTTTTAATCACATCATCCGGTATGAAGTTCAATCCATAAAATTCATGTTCAATAAATTTCTCCATCACTTCACTCGAATCGGAAATTTCACGAATAGTTCCGTTAAACAAAGTCCAGCAATTTTTTTTCTCGTCATATTTCATTCTTAATGCATCAGTTCTTTTTTGCAAACGAGTTTTATCAACGGGATTGAATTCCTGGATGCTAACCTGGTGGGCTTGCTCATTTGCAATATCATAGTAATTTATTGTGACAATTCTCGATTTTGTATCCTGAAAGAAAATATTGCTTCCGAAATAAACAATTCCTTTCTTCATGTATGTTTGTTCTATAAATACTTTGTGTTTGTTAGCGAGAGGAACGAGGTAACCTCCTACATACACACTAATTGCACTTATTAAAAACGAGACTATAATAAAAGGAGCCATAAACCGGTATAAACTTATACCACCGGCTTTTATTGCAGTTATCTCGTTTAAAGAGGACATTTTTCCCGCGGTAAACAGACTGGCTAATAAAACTGCTACCGGTGTAATTAAACGGATTATTTCCGGCATGAAGACAAGGTAATATTGAAGAATCATCATCGAAGGGACATTCTGATCAATGAAATCGTCGAGATTTTCCATCATGTCTATTACTACGAATATAAGCGTGAAGGCAAGTAAGCCGAACAGGATTGTTTGAATAAATTGCTTGACTAGATATCGGTCTAATATTTTCATCATTTAAACGCCAGAAGTATTTTCTTCTTCGTTTGATCTCCACGATTTAGGAATATACTTCATAAGGAAATCGAAACTGATTGTAACTTTTTCACGTGCACTTTTTATTGTAATTAAAATACCAATAATGGTTAATAGAAAATTAGCACTCCATATTCCCCAGAATGGGGAAACAATTCCTCTATCGGCTAATTTTTCTCCACCAATTAAAAAAGCCCAATAGACAAGAAAGAAAATCAAACTGATACCGGCGGCCATCCCGAATCCTCCTCTTTTCATCATCGTTCCGAGCGGTGCACCAATTAAAACGAATACTATACATGCAAACGGGAGAGAATATTTTTTATGTATCTCAACCCAGTAACTGCTCATCTCTTTCTTACCGTAATCTAACCGGTTTGTTATTGTAATCATTGCATTGGAATGTGATTGAATTCTCTGCTGTGTTTTAATATAAATATTACTCGAGTTTTCTGGTGAAATAATATTTGAACCCCTCGTTTCAATTTTTTTACCGAGTATCGAATTGAATTGAATATTGAAATCGGCAAGATTCTTTTGATAGATTTGATTCAAGCTATCAACAATAACAATCATATCCTGGGCGCCCATCTCGCGGTCTCCACGCGGACCTCCCGGTGTTGTCTGTTCGAATGTAAATTGTTCTGCTGGTAATGCAATTTTATGACGCTCGAACCGGAGTTTGCGGTAAACATTTTCTTTTGAATTATCCGACTCGTGTATTTCGCCATTAACGAGGTCCATAATCAACTTCTTCTGATTCCTCGATAAATATATTTTCCCTTCAGTTGCTGTTACAATATTTACCTTTGGCGGTGAAGTATAATCATATATTGTAATTTCCTTCAGCTCATTTTTATTCTGATCAATTTCACGAACCAGAATGGAATAGTTGGGGATCTCTTGAGAAAAAACACCCGGTACTAATGTGAGTGTCGGTTTCTTTCTCGATATGTCTTCCATTAGTAATCGTGCAGCGTGATTTGCATCTGGATAAATATAATTATTGAAATAGACAAGCAGAATTGCAATTACAATACTTGCAGCAAATGGTGGAACCATCATCTTATATAAGCTAACACCAGACGACTTTAAAATAGCCACTTCATTATTCTGAGACATTGTTCCGAATGCCATTAAAGTTGCAACAAGAACTGCCATTGGAACTACAAGCACTACCATCCAGGCAAGGTTATACGTAATAAGCTTTATAATTACCCACGTATCAAGTCCTTTACCTACGAGTTTATCTGCAAACTTCATCAAAAATTGGAGCAGAAATACCGAGATCAGTATGAATATCGAAAAAATGAAAGGAATAAGATGATTTTTTAATATGTATTTTATGATGATCATTGGCTCTTATGTAACTCTCTATTCAAATTTACCAATATTCTGTTTAGAATAAAAAAGTGTTTATGAAATAAACCAGCCGATAAATGTTAATGATGTTAAAACTGTCGGCTCTACGTTTTTATTGTGAATCAAATTATTGTTTTTATGGACTTGAAGCGGGCATTAGTTAGGTGTATATTTGATTACCTAAATGATAAAAAAGTTATTAAATCAACTAATTATTGAACAACTACCCGGAACAGGAGGGGCAAGTGGAATCCGTTGTAAATTATATTAAATCTAATTTTGACAATTACGTTAATGAATTAATGGAATATATCAGGATTCCATCAATCAGCACACTTGAATCTCATAGGCATGAAATGCAGAGATGTGCCGAGTTTGTAAGTTCTAAACTTAGAAATGCCGGAATGAACCGTGTTGAAATTTTTCAAACAAAAGGTCACCCGATTGTTTATGGCGAATGGCTTGGAGCTCCCGGAAAACCAACTGTTTTAATCTACGGTCATTATGATGTTCAACCCGTTGATCCAATTGATCTCTGGAATAATCCTCCTTTTGAACCGGTTATTAAGGATGGTAAAATCTGGGCTCGAGGTGCCAACGACGATAAAGGTCAGGCATTCGTTCATTTTAAAAGCGTTGAAGCATTTTATAAAACAAACGGAACGCTCCCTCTTAATATTAAATTTGTAATTGAAGGTGAAGAAGAAATCGGTAGTGCTAACCTTTCCAGATTTTTGGAAGAACAAAAAGATCTGTTGAAGTGCGATGCGATTTTAATTTCTGATACCAACATGTATCAAGCTGGTGTTCCTACTATTACTTATGGCTTACGCGGATTACTTTATATGGAAGTTGAAGTTACCGGACCTAACCGCGATTTACATTCCGGCAGCTTTGGCGGTGCTGTTGCTAATCCTATTAATGAACTCGCTAAAATTATTTCTAAACTTCAGGATAAAAATAGTAAAGTTACTATTCCTAATTTCTATAAAGATGTATTGAAGCTTTCTAAAGAAGAACGGGAAAATTTCAGAAGATTAAAACATTCTGATAAAAATTTTGCAAAGGAATTAGATGTAAAAGAATTACAGGGGGAAAAAGGATTTTCTACATTAGAGAGACTCTGGGTTAGACCAACTCTCGATTGTAATGGAATATTCGGGGGTTTTACCGAAAAAGGTGCAAAAACTGTATTACCATCTAAGGCAACAGCTAAGATTAGTATGAGGCTGGTTCCTAATCAGGATCCTAAAAAGATTGCCAGAGATTTTGAAAAACATATAAGAGCTTTAGCACCAAAGAGTGTAAAAGTTGATGTTAGAAATCTTCACTACGGATACCCAGTTGTAGCTCCATTAAATGGTGATGCAATTAAAACTGCCGCTGTTGCTACTTCTAAAGCATTCGGTAAGAAAACTGTTTATACAAGAGAAGGAGGTTCTATTCCTATTGTAGTCGACTTCATGAAAAAATTAAATACACCGGCTGTTCTTATGGGACTTGGATTGGATTCTGATAATATTCATTCTCCTAATGAACATTTCCGTTTGGAAAATTTTGAGAAAGGAATTTTTAGTTCAGCATATTTTCTGGATGAGTTTTCAAAGGTTTAATAAAACGGGTAAAAGTATGAAACCCTTATTAGTAAAATTGTTTCTGCTGTTTGCTATTATTATTCTTGCCGGATCCTGTACTTCTAAAGATACAGGTGAAGGAGATGCTGCAACATCAACTGCCAAGGATGAATCAATCCGCGAGTATAATATTGATGTTCAAAAATCTCAGGCTAAGAACAGATTCCCTTGCGATACAATTTCTCTTCAGGAATATGTGCTTGCTAATTATGAACCGGGCACTTATCTGGTAAGATTCGATAAAACATATACATTTAACATACCTAAACCTGCGGTAATTTATTTCAGGGACGGCAATAGTAATTACATTCTGGCAGTAATTGCTAAGTCTAAACCCGGGGAAAGAAATATTGAAGCCAAGAATGTTACAGGTTATGAATCGAGCTTTATAAATCTGGACAGCACAAAACTTGGAACTGCATTTTTCTTTTTAACGTTATTTGAATGTAAGGAGAGTGAATTCGAAAGAATCTGGGAATCCGAAGTCCCGATCCACGGCGGATTTAATAGAATGACTATAAAAACCTGGTCGCCCAAAAATATTAAATATGTAGAAATGAATTATGAAGATGGAATTATTTCGGGCCACAGAAATTATAATTTCTTTTTAGTTGATGGATGGCTTAAACCTCCACACCTGTTAGAAACTTATGTTGGCATTGTTCACAAAAGAACATTAGCAATGGTTAATAATGATAAATTCCCCGATTATTATGAATTCCGGTTCATCGAGGATTCATTGAGAATTAGAGTCCGGGATTCCATTCCTTTTTATTGGAGTGAAAGAAGACAGCTTTATATAACTGATAAAAATCCACGATGGTTTAGAAAATACTAAATTATGTTTGTAGAAAATCATATTACAGGATCAATGATTGATCAATTAATTAAAAAATTTCCCGGTTCTAATTTTTCTGGTTCCGAAATTAAATTTTATACCGCTGTTGAAGATGAATATAAATCTCTAAAACACGGTGTTGGAATTATTGTATCATTTAATAAAACTGTTATAAAGTTAACAGGTCAAGATACACT
Organism: uncultured Melioribacter sp.; assembly: GCA_964510325.1. GTDB lineage: Bacteria > Bacteroidota > Ignavibacteria > Ignavibacteriales > Melioribacteraceae > DSXH01. The sequence goes on from CAZEBL010000124.1 coordinate 6,608, forward strand.
CGACTTTTTGCACCGGGTCTCTACAAATGCCGTTAAAGATCTAAAACCGTTTTTTAGAATTCCTACTCTTTTCCTTAACGAGAAAGGTCGGTTTATTGATAGATCAACTTTGTTAAACCTGAACGACCATTTTTTGCTTATCGGAAATAGTAATAACAACAGATTGCTAAACTGGATTAACAAATACATAATAATGGAAGATATCCAGATCGGAGACCTATCTAACAACTATGTTGTAATGGATTTATTCGGTTCTCAAGCCGAATCTTTTCTCACATTAATTTTAGGTGATGAAATAAAATCTTTGAACGGCGATAATATAATAAATCCTAGTGTCGACGGATTTAATTTTTCACTCTTTTCACTACACGAGAAAAATGAATTAAAGTATTATAGAATTTTAATTAATTCCGAACAGATAATTGGATTTGTAGAATACATACTCGAAAATAAAAGTGTCTTCGATGTAAATTTTGTCGGTTCTGAAGCATACAACATTTTTAGAATTGAATCCGGAATTCCATCTTATCCTTCTGAAATTAATGATGAGTTTAATCCGCACGAAAATAATCTTATTCACGAAGTTTGTTTTACTAAAGGTTGTTACATAGGTCAGGAAGTGATTGCACGCCTCGATACTTACGACAAGGTTCAGTTTAATATGATCGGTTACATCTTCAATGAAAATACTACAATGGATTTGCCCATTACAGTTAAGACAGACCAGGATGAGGAAATTGGTGAAGTAACAAGTCTCGCTCACTCTTTTCTTCTCGATAAAACAATCGGAATTGGATTTATTAGGAAGAAGAAAATTTCTTCCGATACAAAATTTTATGTGGAAACTGAATCAAAAAGAATTGAATTAACTGTTACCGGGTTACCATTTTCGAAATGAAAATTTATACTAAAACTGGCGATAAAGGGGAAACATCATTATTTGGCGGAGAGAGAGTTTGGAAAGATAATCTTAGAATTTCCGCTTATGGTACGGTTGATGAATTAAATTCCATTCTTGGAGTTGCTGTAAATGAAATTACTAATAAGGAACTCCGTGAGGTAATTAATAGTATACAGAACGATTTATTTACTCTTGGTTCTGATTTAGCAAGTCCGCTGGAAAAAGAAAATAAAAGATTTACAATACCACGTGTTAATGCTCAGTTTGTTGAAAGGTTGGAAAAGTTAATTGACAATTATGATTCACAGCTTCCTTCTCTTAGAAATTTTATTATTCCGGGAGGAACAAAAGGAGCCGGCTTAATTCATCTTGCAAGAACCGTTTGCAGAAGAGCCGAAAGGGAAGTGATTTCACTTGCTAAAGTTGAACCTATAACTGAAGAAATAAAAATTTATTTGAATCGGCTATCGGATTTGTTGTTTGTTCTTGCACGTTTTGAAAATTTCTCCTCGAATCACCCTGATATTGAATGGAAAAAATAATTCTCAATTTTCCATTCTCAATTCTAAATTTATAACGGGGGTGACATTGGTTTCGACGGGATTATACGTTCTTTGAATTGCACACCGTGTTCTCCGTAGACACGTTAAACGACGGTAAAAAAAGTAAATGGCGAATATAATTACGCTTTAGCTGCGTAAATAAACGCAGCCGTTCTTCAATTCTATTCACGCTGGGGGTTGAAAGAACGTCGCACAGTGTGATAGCCGAATCGAATGTCCGGATAGATAAGGCGAATCTTTCTCCGGAATAGTTCCGGTATAATCTGTTTGTCGATGTTATCGGAATGAAATTAAAAGACAAACTATGTGTGTAGAAGTTCATCGAAAGATAATTTCGGACCCGGGTTCGAACCCCGGCACCTCCACCAATCCTAATTAGCAAATCCCTTGTCATCCCGATGCTAATCGGGTTTTTCGAACAATAGGATTATAATACGATCAAATTCCAGCATCCGCCTGCCTACGGCAAGCAAGACCGGAATGACATAGTGCTCGTCATTCTGAGGAGTCCCGATTAATCGGGACGACGAAGAATCTATTTGGAAAAAGTAAAATTGGGATTCTTCACTTTACTCCGTTCAGTTCAGAAAGACACATCATAAATAGTAATGACAGAGCAGAGTTATCCTTCTGATGACAATCAGAATCTGGAATTAATTCGAGTCTGTAAAATATTTTGTGTAAACGGATTTTAGTTTCATAAAACATTTTGAA
>CAZEBL010000125.1:0-8753 GCA_964510325.1 uncultured Melioribacter sp.
GATGAAGGTAAATTGATTCTTTGGCTATACTTTGTGCAGAATTATTGACTGATGAGATAATGAAAACAAAAATTAATATTGAATAAATCAAAAAATTATTTTTCACGATTATTACTCTGGCTATTGTTTATAGGGGCAAAAATTAGGTTGGTGAATTAAGAAAATCAAACATTGTAGAAATAAAAAACCCCCTCAACGGGGGTATTATAACTATCTAGCTTTAATTTTTTTCTCTTTGACAAGTTTGGCAATTTGAGAAGTACCATTTTTTGTGATAGTCCTTAATGCGCTGGCCGATACTCTTACGGTCACAAATTTATTCAACTCCTTTACCCAGATTCTCTTTTTCTGGAGATTTGGTAGAAATCTTCTTTTACTTTTATTATGAGCATGGGAAATGCTGTGACCACTAACCGGACCAACACCAGTAACCTGACATTTACGAGCCATTATTTCCTCTTTTTTTCCAAATATTGAATGTTAAATGTATAAAAAAAATTATAAAAACGAAAAATTTTCTTAAATGATTATAAAAAAAGCGGTCATAAACCGCTTTTTCAGTAATTATGAACTTGCTCTACTACCCAATTCCTTATCGAGCATGTAAAGTGCAACTTTATTATCGCCAACTAATTTGAATTTATTTACAATCTGATCAACAGAAGAAACCTCTTCAACCTGTTCATCAACGAACCATTGTAAAAAGTTGTTAGTTGCATAGTCTTTTTCCGATTGAGCTAATGTAACAAGATCATTGATTCTCTTTGTAATATAGAGTTCATGTTTATGTGCTTCTTCATATGCTTCGAGTGGAGAAGACCATGATGTTTTAGGTTTTTCTAAGGCATCTAAAGTTACTCTACCGCCAACTTCAGTAAGATAATGGAAAAATTTCATAGCATGTTCGTATTCTTCACTGGATTGTTTCTTCATCCAACCGGCGAAACCGGTCCAATTTTCAGCTTCAAAATATGCTGACATTGATAAATATAAGTATGATGAAAATAATTCTGCATTAATTTGATCATTTAATGCTTTTTGCATTTTTTCTGATATCATTTGTATCTCCTGATTTAATGTGATTAATTGTCCGAAAATTATTTAATTATCTTTGATTTAACAACATTTAATTAGTAGAATTAGTTTAATTTTGCTGAAAAATTATTCTGAGATTAACTTTCAACAAGATTTTAAAAACTTCTATCAAACTTATGAATGATAAACCATTTCTGAAAAAGATAATTAAGGTAGTTAAACAAATTCTATTAGTTCCATTAATCTTCATTCTATATAATGTATTGATAATAATTGTTTTCCGGTTTATCGATCCAGCAAGTACTGCATTCATCTATCAAAATATTGAAAATCCGTTTAGTTCTTTCTTCAGTTCAGTAGATGTAGTTTATAAACCTGTAAGCATTGATAATATTTCGATTTACTTACCACTAGCTGTTATAGCTTCTGAAGATCAGAAATTTTTTGATCATTTCGGATTCGATTTTGAACAGATAGAAAAAGCAATGAAAGAGAATACATACCGGAAAAGGAAAAGGGGGGCGAGTACTATAAGTATGCAAGTTGCAAAAAATTTATTTCTATGGTCTGAAAGAAATTTAATCCGGAAAGGATTTGAAGCTTATTATACTTTACTACTTGAATTAATTTGGAGCAAAAAAAGAATTATTGAAGCGTATTTAAATATAGCTGAAATGGGTAAAGGAATTTACGGTGCATCATCTGCATCAAACTTTCACTTTAAGAAAAGTCCTTCTAAATTGACAATAGCAGAATCAGCTACGATTGCTGCAATTTTACCAAATCCTAAAAAAAGAAATCCGGCTAAACCAAGTGGATATATAATTTCCAGAAGAGATGATATCATAAGGCAGATGAATCTCTTAGGTGGGAAAAACTATATCATGAATGAATTAAAATGACTTATTTTTTTAATGATGAATTTATTTCAACACATTTTAATAAAACAAACGAAACATTTGAGCCTTCGAGGATTGGAGAACTATATTTATAATCCGGGTTGTCTGTATTTCTAGAATAATTGTAACTCTTTATAACGTTATTTTGGGAGTCGTAAAATATTATTTGCAAAATGCTGTATCTCTTAAGGTACTTGTTTAATAAAAAGTATGTTTTTGTTTTATAAATCTTATTATCAATTCCTTCCATAGCAATTGGAGGATCATTTTCTTCCAGAACCCAAACATAGATGTCATTATCTTTAAAATTTTCCAATCCGACTGTGTTTATAAATATTTTATTAGAATTATTTGTGTTTACCGGGACCCAATTTTCTTTTATAATTTGAGAATTAATTTTGAGTGCAGTAATTGAAAAAAATATTAGGATAAAGAAGAAATTACTTGCGGAATTATAATAAAATCTCTTATTGTTTTTAATAAAATCAGAAATTATCATAACATCCTTGAAAAATAAAAAACGAAACTAGAGGAGAGAGAGGGATTCGAACCCTCGGTACCCTTGCAGGTACACTTCCTTTCCAGGGAAGCCAGATCAACCACTCCTGCACCTCTCCATAATTACATTGCAAATATATTAATTAGCAATCAGACAAAAAAATTTTAGATAACATCTATTGGATAAGTAGAACATAAAATATTTTTATTATTTTTGACTATTGGAAGGATACAGAAAAGGAAAGGTGGCAGAGTGGTTGAATGCGGCGGTCTCGAAAACCGTTGTCCGGCTTTCGTCGGACCGGGGGTTCGAATCCCCCCCTTTCCGCAAAAGTTTGATTGAATAGCTCAAATAAACTATGTACTGTTTGGATATTGTATGGAATAAAAAAGTTGGGGATGTTTACATTTTTGTTTTTTAGCAGTAAAGAAAATTATTTGGTAACATTTTTATCCTCGGACTCTAAAACAATCTCAATCTGAAATTTATCTGATTCACTCTTACCAGTTTGATTATCATTGTATTTTTGAATACACCATTCTTTATCAAGAGAATTCTTTTCCGCAACACTTTTTAACCAGTTTAATTCAAAGATGTGGATTTCTTTATCAGAAAATGCAATCCTAATTCCATCTATAACAAATGCTTTGGCTATTTCCGGATCTGAAAATTCTGGAGGAGATTCAATTATATATTCATTATCCAACAATTCCGAAATTGCGTTGTCGCAAAATTCTTTATTAAAACCCAAAACCTTGGCAATTTTTCTTAAACTAATTCTTTCTTCTTCAGAAATTTTTCTGTCTTTTCCTATGAGAATGAGAAGGCCCTTAAAGTAATTACTTTTATCCTGTTGTGTCATATAAATAATATTTTATTCTTATTCTAAATTAAAAAAATATTCATAATTTTATATCATTAGAAAGTTGGTTAATTAAAAAGAGAAAAAAATGGAAAGGACAGTATTAAAAGAAACTGTTTGTTATAATCCCGCAACAAATCAAGAAATTGGAAGATCCAGCCTTACAGAAGTAAATGAATTAAAAGATATTGTTATTAAAGCGAGAACTGCTCAAAAAGAATGGGCTAAATTAACAGTTGCTAACCGCATTAAAACTGTAAAAAAAATTAGAGAATACCTGATTGTTAATACAGACAAACTTGCTGAGACAATTTCCAGTGATAATGGTAAAACATTAATCGAAGCAATTGCTACAGAAATAGTGCCGGCGGCAATGGCTGTTTCTTATTATTGCAAGAATGCTAAAAAATTTCTGGCTTCAAAAAATACCGGAATAGGCAACATCATTCTCATTTATAAACGGGGGAAGATTATAAGAATTCCTTTTGGTGTTGTCGGGATTATATCACCATGGAATTATCCTTTTGCAATTCCTTTCTCTGAAGTTGTAATGGCATTATTAGCTGGTAATGCGGTCATATTAAAAACTGCTTCAAAAACACAAATGGTTGGCTTGGAATTAAAAAATGCAATTGAAAATGCAGGATTTCCAAAAGACCTATTTCATTTTGTAAATCTTCCAGGTAAGATTGCCGGTGATGCTTTATTAGAAAGCGGAATAGATAAATTGTTTTTTACCGGATCAGTTTCAGTAGGAAAATCTTTGATGAAGAAGGCTTCCGAAACCTTAACACCTGTTTGTCTGGAATTAGGCGGAAATGATGCGATGATTGTTTGTGAAGACGCTGATCCCTACCGTGCTGCAATGGGAGCTCTATGGGCTGGATTTCAAAATGCTGGACAATCATGCGGAGGTGTTGAACGAATCTATGTTCATGAAAAAATCTATGAACCTTTTATGGAAATTCTGAAATCCAAAATTGATAACCTTAAAATAAACATTGGGAACGATTACAATTCACAAATGGGGTGTATGACTACAACTAAACAAGTTGATACTGTTAACCTTCATATAAAAGATGCTCTTGAAAAAGGTGCTGAAATATTTGCTCAATCCAAATTACCCGAAAACCTCGGGAAGAATTTTATTCCGGCTACAGTTTTAACTAATGTAAATCATGATATGTTGGTAATGAAAGATGAGACATTCGGCCCGGTTGTCGGTGTTATGAAATACAATAGAATTGATGATGCCATTAAACTTGCAAATGATTCATACTTAGGATTGACCGGTTCTGTCTGGTCTAAGAATCAAAAGAGAGCCGAAAAAATTGCTATGCAAATTAAAGCCGGAGTAGTGACTATAAATGATCACCTTATGAGTCATGGTTTGGCAGAGACACCATGGGGTGGATTCAAGGAATCGGGTATAGGCAGAACACACGGGAAATTGGGATTTGATGAAATGACACAACCAATGGTGATTGTTAAAGATTTATTATCGTTTGCTAAGAAGCAATTATGGTGGCATCCTTATAGCGAAAAAATTTATTCAGGAATGAAGGGGCTACTTAATTTGCTCTATAATAAAAATATCTTAGTAAAAATTAAATCGTCTATCTCTTTGCTTAAAATTTTTCCTAGAATGTTGTTTAAAGAATAACTTACGAATTAATCCTTATACACATTCTCCAGTCAATATACTATTTATTATTTAATAAAATCATTACTTTACTTTTTCTTTGGTATCATTTGAGAAATTCTATCTTTCAATTTATCTCTTAATTTTTTTGCCCAAATAAATTCTGTTGCAAGGATAGAAAGACCTACTGGTATAACTATAAAAGCAGGTCCGGGTAACACAATCATAAATAAACCAATAATCAAAACAGTAAAGCCAACTACGGCAATAGTAATTCTTCTAAGTTGTTTGAGGGTCTTAATTATCATTCTAAAACCTGATTAGTTAGTGTATGAATATTCTAAAATAATTATGATCTTGGATCACCATAAAGATAATTACCTGTTACAAGTTTAAACGCATCCGAAGTTTTCTCGCCGGGTTTTCCATCAACCAGTAAATAAATATCAGGGAATTGATTTAGAAACTCCTGTAACCTTTCACCATGCTCAATTTTCTTTGATGAATAATAGACCAACGGCTTATTTGAATTTTCAAATTCAACTCTGCTGATTGATATCAAGTTTTTTTCAACAAGTCTTCTAATTATAACACCAGCACCAATTTGATTAGAAATAGCAGTATCAGACCATCTTCCATCCGCAACAAATTTGCCTTTTGAATAATGAAGCGAACCGCTCCATAAATAGGGAGTTAGAACTTCTGGATGACGGTTTCTATAACCCCATCCATTATATTCCTCGATTTTATATAGAATGCCCGGGATTGACCAATCACGCCAAGTATCAAGTCGCTGTAATTTTAGTGAATCGATGGCACTCTCTTCCGAGCTAAAAGGGGGATTACCAGTTAATGGACGACCGGCCGGAACGTTTCTTGTCCGTGCTGTTAATGGATCGCCATTATGTAAGTGGCAGTTAAAATTTAACGATGATTCCATATTATGAATTGATGCAATTACATACCATGGTATGTTTAATTGTGCACCAACATTTTCATACCGTGCTTTATTCTTTGTAACCTTCTGAATAATTTTTTCCACCTCTGATAATTTCTCAGGTCTAATGTTGCAAGTATCGAATAATTTCTGATACTCAGTTCTTAAAGCAGCAGTTAAATTTAATCCGGGCATTATTAGTTTCTCCTTTTACAACTAATGAACTTTTATACTCTATGGTGTAACACCCATATTGTAAAACATGAATGACCACATATCAGCTGTTAACTCAATTGTTTTTGAAGTACTTGCACCAGCTCCATGTCCAACTTTTGTTTCGATTCTAATGAGTGTAGGATTAATACCGGAATTATTTGCTTGTAGTGTAGCTGTATATTTAAATGAATGTGCCGGAACTACTCTATCGTCATGATCGGCAGTTGTTACTAATGTAGCCGGGTAATTATCTCGCTTCTTAATGTTATGTAATGGTGAATAAGCGTATAAGAATTTGAATTGATCCGGGTTATCACTTGAACCGTACTCCGATATCCATGCCCAACCGATCGTAAACTTGTGAAATCTTAACATGTCCATTACACCCACTTGTGGAAATGCAACCTTAAAAAGTTCTGGACGCTGGTTAACGACTGCACCAACTAATAATCCGCCGTTTGAACCACCTTGTATTGCAAGTTTTTCCGGTGATGAATATTTATTTTTAATTAACCATTCGGCTGCAGCAATAAAGTCGTCGAATACATTTTGCTTTTTCTCTAACATACCGGCTTTATGCCATTCTTCGCCGTATTCGCTACCGCCACGTAAACATGCCATTGCATAAACAACATTATTTTCTAAAAGTGGAATGCGTGCAACAGAAAATCCCGGTTGCATCGAAATATTGAATCCGCCATATGCATATAATAATGCGGGATTGGAACCATCCAGTTTTAACCCTTTCTTATGTACAATAAACATTGGAATTTTTGTTCCATCTTTACTTTCATAAAAAATTTGTTTTGTTTCATAATCAGTCATGTCAAATTTTACTTCAGATTTTCTGAATATTTCCGATTTATTATTTCTAATATCATACTTAAAGATTGTTGGTGGGTAAGTGAATGATGTAAAAGTATAAAATGTTTCGGTATCCTTTCTTTCGCCCCCAAATCCCGATACAGTTCCTAAGGTGGGTAATTCTATATCATCAAGGTATTTACCATTAATATCAAAAACTGAAACTTTGTTGTTAGCGTCTTTTAAGTAAGTTACAAATAATTTTTCATCTAATATAGAAATCCCCTGGATTACATCTTTCGATTCAGGGATAATAATCTGCCAGTTTTCATTTAAGGGTTTAGTAGGATCTACTAAGATTATTTTACCATTGGGCGCGTTATAATTTGTAAGCACAAGAAAACTGTTTCCAATATTATCTATAACCGAGTATCTGGAATCGAACTTATCAAAAAGCCATTTAATTTCTCCGTTGTTCTTAAGATCTTTGTACATTACCCCATTAAAGCTTGAGGAACCCTGTAATACATTAATAATCAGATATTTTTCATCCTCGGTAATTCCGGCTCCAAATAATCTTTTGGGATTTTCTTTATCCTCCCATATCAAAATATCTTGCGACTGCTCTGTACCAAGTTTATGGTAAAATAATTTCTGATATTCATTGGCTTGTTTAAGCTCTTCGCCGGGTCTGGGTTCGTCATAACGATTATAATAAAATCCGTCTTTATACCAGGTCATTCCACCAAATTTAGACCACTTGAGAAAGTCCGGTAGTAATTTTTTTGATGCAACATCCATAACAAAAATTTCACGCCAGTCAGAACCGCCTTTTGAAATCATATATGAAGCGAACTTATAATCCTTCGAAAAGCTTAATCCCGCCAGACTTACAGAACCATCATCGGAAAATTTATTTGGATCAAGAAAAACTTCCGGTTTGCCATTCAATCCTTTCTGAATATAAAGAACGCTTTGTTCTTGAAGTCCATCATTCTTGGAATAGACATAAAAATCTCCAATCTTAGATGGAGCAGAATATCTTTCGTAATTCCATAACTCAGTTAACCTGTTCTTTATCTTTTCTCTAAAGGGAATTTTGTCAAGATATTCAAATGTGATTTTATTTTGTTCATCTACCCATTTTTTAGTTTCGTCTGAATTTGCATCTTCCAGCCATCTGTATGGATCGGAAACAATTGTACCGTGATAATTATCTGTAAGGTCAATTTTTTTAGTAACCGGATATTGTATTGATTGCGCTGATAGAAGTGAAGTAAGAAGAATAATGATTATCGACAATTTTAAAATGTTTTTCATCTTAATACCTTTTATTATTTTTTAGATAATTATTGTTAAACTAATTAATAAAATAGAATAGTTTTATAATTAATTCCAAAAGAAAAGAGAATTGTATTATGAATAAACTGGAAACAGTTCCGCATTTACGGAAGAATATTTTAACCGGCGAATGGATTTTGGTTTCACCTCATAGAACAATGAGACCCTGGCAAGGCAAAGTTGAGGCGGAGATTATTAAATCGAAAAGTAAATATGAGAAGGATTGTTATTTATGTCCGGGAAATGAAAGAGCCGGTGGTAAAAAGAATCCTGTTTATAAATCCACTTTTGTGTTTGATAATGATTTCAGTGCAATGATTCTGAATATTGCTATTGATGAATCAAATGAATTTGATCTTTTTGTTGCTAAATCGGAACCCGGTATTTGCAGAGTCGTCTGTTACTCACCAAGACATGATCTTACTTTAGCCCGATTAGATAATGAAAGTATTATCAATGTTATTGATACATGGATAAATGAATTTGCTGATCTCTCCAAAAACGATATGATAAATTAT
>CAZEBL010000126.1:0-8742 GCA_964510325.1 uncultured Melioribacter sp.
ATATCCGTCTTCTTCAAAAAGTATGGCAACTGATATAAATCTGTTTCTTACCATAACGAATAAGTTCTTTTGAAAATACTTCTCCGATTATTGTAACTTCACCATCGTATCCATTTCGTAAATACTGAAGTACTTTAACACTGTTTAGAATGGTGGATCGGTCAAGATAACGGGTAGGGAAGTAGAATAATAAATCTCTTACAGTGTTTATTCCGATTTTGGAAAACGACTCGGAACGTTTTGGTCCCACCGACTTTAAGTATTGAACAGATTGAGAAAGGATATCCGGCATAAATAAATTATGAATTGTGTTGGGATAAATATAATAAATAAAAAATAAGTGATGAATATAATAGGATAGGGTTTACTACTCTTTTTCCGGCTTCATATCGCGAGTCATAAGTTCGTAAGTAACTTTGATAGGATCTCTTTCTTCGAAGAGAATTTGATAAACCGCAGAACAAATAGGTGTAGAAATTTTATGTTCCTGAGCTAATTGATGAACCGATTTGCTGGTTTCAACTCCTTCTGCAACCATCTTCATCGATTTTAGGATATCTTTTAATTTTTTCCCTTTTCCAATTTGCTCGCCTACGTATCTGTTACGGCTATGTTTGCTCATACATGTTACAATAAGGTCACCCATACCAGAAAGTCCGGAAAATGTTTCTGGACGTGCACCAAGTGCAATCCCGAGTCGTGAAATTTCAGCAATTCCACGCGTCATAATTGCAGCTTTAGTGTTATCGCCAAATTTTGCCCCGTCAATTATACCGGCTCCAACTGCAATTACATTCTTTAATGCACCGCCATATTCTACACCAAGTAAATCTGTAGAGGAATAGACTCTGAAATATGAAGTGATGAAAGCAGATTGAATTTGTTTAGCCGTGTTTTCATCATTAGAAGCAGCAACTACCGCAGTAGGAATTTTACGGCTTACTTCTTCAGCATGACTTGGACCTGAAAGGACTCCAATTTGAGAATCGTTAAGATGCCTTAATTCACTTTTAATAATCTGTGATACTGTTAAGATTGTATCTTTCTCAATTCCTTTAGCAACACTCACAAAAGTAGTATCGCTGAAATCATATTTTTTAATCTGATGCAGAACACTTCTAACAAACTGAGATGGTATAGCAAGTACAATCATATGCTTGTTAGTAGCGCTTTCTTCAAGTGAATAATCAATATTAATTTCTTTGGGAATTTTAATTCCGGGTAAATAGATTTTGTTTTCGCGGGAACGGTGAATAACTTTTGCGTAATGCTTTTTATACTCCCAGAGAGTTACATCGTGCCCGTTATGATGTAGAAGAATAGCTAAGGTTGTTCCCCAGCCGCCGGCTCCGAGAACTGAAATTCTCATGTCGAGTTATTTCCTTTTAAATAAGGAAATTTTGTTTTCACTGCCCTTAAGAATCCGGTCTATATTCTTGCGGTGTGTATAAATTACAAGAAGAACCAATCCAATTATAAAAGGTAAAAGAGTCTGGTAACCTGGAATTTCAACACCAAAAATATTTTCTCTAACAACAAGAATAATTGGAAGTGAAACTGCTGCGGCTAAAGATCCCAAAGAAATGTAACGTGATAATGAAACAGTAATAGTAAAGACTATCAATGCTAAAAGCATGTCGATTGTAACTAGTGTTAAAAGGAATCCGAGTGCAGTAGCAATTCCCTTTCCACCGCGGAATCCAGCGAAGACAGTCCATATGTGACCTATTACTGCAGCAACACCGCAAATAATCTGAACAAGCGTGAAATCATCGAATGGTGTAATATTACTGAAAGGAAAATTATCCAAATAAAGTCTTGCAACAATGATGACTGCAATGGCACCTTTTACGGCATCCAGAATAATTGTAAGAACACCCCATTTCCATCCAAGAACTCTAAAAACATTTGTGCCGCCGGCATTTCCACTGCCATGCTGTCTTATATCTATTCCTTTTACGAGTTTACTTAGAATAATACTGGTAGGTATTGAACCAACAAGATAAGATAAAATAACAACGAAAACTAAATTGAGCATTTTACCGCCAAATTTTTTGCAAAATTATACAAATTGTAATTTATAAACAATTAAAAATAGTGCCTAGTTCAATACCTTCGAAATTGTTTCAAAAAGCAATAGATCTTCGTCACAGGTTATCTTAAAGTTAAAACTTGAGCCGGGTACAATTTTTACTTTATATCCGGCATTAAATACCAACATGGATTCATCGGTACCGATAAAATTATTCTGTTCGGCTTTTTTCATTGAATCAATAAATATACCGTACTTAAAAACTTGAGGAGTTTGAACATAATAAGTTTCGCTTCGATCCAAATAAGAAACTACTTCATCATTTCCTTTCATCAATGTATCTTTAGCTTTAATTGCAACAACAGCTCCACCGAATTCATTTGCTGTCCTTATGGAGCTTTCTAAAATATTTTCTGAAATGAAAGGTCTTACAGCATCATGAATAAGAATAATGTCATCAGAATTGGCATCAATCGATTTGACAGCATTAAATACAGAAAATTGTCTTTCAGAACCGCCTTCAACCGGTTTAAGTAATTTGGTAAGATGATACTTTTGTTTTATATCTTCAATGAGATTAAAATATTCTTTCTGTGCTGCAATAATAATATGATCAACCATACCGCATTTTTGAAGAACTTCTAAAGTATACGCAATTATTTCCTTTCCATTAATCTGGATGTATTGCTTTGGTATAGAATAAGAAGTTCTTTTACCAATTCCGCCCGACGGTATAACAGCAAATACTTTCATTATAATATCAGCATTGCGTCGCCATAACTTAAAAACCTGTAATCATCCTTAAAAGCCTTTTTATATGCTTTCATAATAAAGTCGTAATCAGCAAATGCAGCAACAAGCATTAATAATGTAGATTCCGGTTGATGGAAATTGGTTATCAATTTTTTAGTAATCTTGAAATCGTATTGCGGGAAAATAAATTTATCAGTCCAGCCAAAATTCGGTTTTGAAAATCCTTCTGCAGTTACACTGCTTTCCAATGCACGGCATGTACTGGTGCCAACCACAAATATATTCTTCTTATCCTTAAGAGCTTTGTTAATTACATTTGCCGTTTCTTCCGGAACTTCGAAGTATTCTGAATCCATTTTGTGTTTGGTTAAATCTTCAACTTCAACGGGACGAAAAGTACCTAGACCAATATGTAATATAACAGGAACAATCTTAGCCCCTTTCTTCTCAATTTTTTTAATAAGAGAATTTGTAAAGTGTAATGCAGCCGTTGGAGCAGCAACCGATCCGTCAACTTCTGCAAAGATTGTTTGATAATCTTCTTTGTCTTTTGGTGTTGTTTCCCTTTTAATATACGGAGGCAAGGGAGTATGTCCGATTTTTTCAATTGCTTTAAAAATATCACCAGCATCTTCGTTAAAACGGACGGTTCTTCCACGTGAGGTTGTGTTATCTATTACTTCGCACCACAACTTATCATTGAAATAAATTCTGTTGCCGATTCTAACTTTTCTTGCCGGGTCAACAATAACATCCCAAATATTTTCTTCTTTATTCAATTCACGTAGAACAAATACTTCAATTTTAGCATTTGTTCTTTCCTTTTTCCCGAATAAACGGGCTTGCATTACCTTGGTTTTGTTAACTACAATAACATCACCTTTATTTATATAATCTACGAGATCGGAGAAAATTTTATTTTCTATTTCGCCATTAGCTCTATTCAGTACCATTAGTTTTGCTTTGTCGCGCGGAGAGACCGGATTTTTTGCAATTACATTTTTGGGTAGATTGTACTTAAAATCTGATAACTTCATTTATACTCCTTTTTTTATCTGATAATTCCGTTAATTGACGGATTTGAAGTACCTGTTTAATCAGTATACTTCGCCCTCCCCAAATAGAGAGGGCTCAGAATTGCATCTTATTTTTTCTTATTTACTTTTTTTGATTTTGCTTTTGATTTTTTAACCGGCGATTTTTTGACGGTTTGCTTAACTGATTTTAATTCCTTAGCAACTGCCTGAGCTGCTGCTAATCTAGCAATCGGAACTCTGAAAGGAGAACAGCTTACATAATTCAATCCGATCTTGTGACAGAACTCAACAGATTTTGGTTCTCCACCATGCTCGCCGCAAATACCTATTTTGAGATCTGGTCTTGTAGATCTTCCGCCATCAACAGCAATTTTCATTAGCTTTCCAATTGCATCAACATCGATTGATTCGAATGGATCTCCCGGAAGAATTTTCTTTTCAAGATAATCCGGTAAGAATCCGCCGATATCATCTCTTGAAAATCCAAATCCCATTTGGGTAAGGTCGTTTGTTCCAAACGAGAAGAATTGTGCAACTTCTGCAATTTTATCTGCAGTTAAACATGCTCTAGGAATTTCAATCATTGTTCCTGTTAAATGAGGAATTTTTTTCATTCCAAATTTCGAACATACTTCATCATGAATCTTGTTAACAATTACGTATTGATGTTTTATTTCATTAACATGGCATGTAACCGGAATCATTATTTCGGGGAAAGGTTTCTTTCCTCCTTTCAGTAATTCAGCAGTAGCCTCAAAGATTGCACGAACTTGCATTTCGGTTATTTCTGGGTAAGTTATACCAAGACGAACACCTCGATGTCCCATCATAGGATTATTTTCATGCAACGAATCTGCTCTTTCATTTAATTCATCAAGACTTATTCCAAGACTTTGTGCTAATTTTTCCCTTTCATCCAATCTATTCGGAACGAATTCATGAAGCGGTGGATCGAGAGTTCTAAATGTAACAGGATAACCGTCCATTGCTTCCAATGTTCCTTTTACATCTCTTAATACGTAAGGGAATAATTCGTCTAATGCATTTCTTCTTTCAGCTTCTGTTTTGGAGTGAATCATTTTTCTAAGTTTGAATAAAGGTTCTTCAGAATTTTTTCCGTAGAACATATGTTCGGTTCTGAATAAACCAATTCCTTCTGCACCGAATGCTCTGGCTTTAGCAGCATCTTCCGGTGTATCGGCATTTGTTCTAACTTTCAGTCTTCTAACCTGATCGCATATTTTCATAAATGCCTGGAAATCAGGATTTTCTTCAGCAGCTTTTTTCATTGGTAATTCACCGAGGTAAACAGCTCCTTTTGATCCGTTAAGAGTTAACCATTCACCTTCTTTAACTGTGACACCATCTGCTGTAAAATATTTTTCTTCATAATTTATTTTAATTGAACCGGCACCAACTATACAGCATTTACCCCAACCGCGAGCAACAAGAGCAGCGTGAGAAGTCATACCACCGCGAGCAGTTAGAATTGCCTGTGCAGCTCTCATACCTTCAATATCTTCAGGATTTGTTTCCTCACGAACTAAGATAACTTTCTTACCTTGTTTTGCCCATTCAACGGCATCATTTGCTGAGAATACAACCTGTCCGGTTGCACCGCCGGGACCGGCTGGTAAACCTTTTGTAAATGGTTTGGTAGTTAATTCATGTGAAGGATCGATTATAGGGTGGAGTAATTCATCAAGCTGCGACGGATTTACTCTTAATACTGCTTCTTCTTTTGATATCAGATTTTCCTTATACATATCAAGAGCCATTTTAACAGCTGCAGGTCCGTTTCTTTTTCCAACACGGCATTGTAACATGTAGAGCTTACCTTCCTGGATTGTAAATTCAATATCCAGCATATCGCGGTAATGTTTTTCTAATAATCGTTGAATATTATGTAACTGTTTATATGTTCCGGGCATTCCTGTTTCGAGAGACGGAAGATGAGCAGTATGTTCTGTTTTACCAACTTCATTAATCGGGTTAGGAGTTCTAATACCAGCAACTACATCTTCACCCTGAGCATTTGTTAACCATTCACCATAAAAATAATTTTCACCGGTAGCGGGGTTACGTGTAAATGCAACACCAGTTGCAGATGATTCTCCCATATTACCAAAAACCATAGACTGAACGTTAACAGCAGTTCCCCAATCATCGGGAATTCCTTCAATTCTTCTGTATGAAATAGCTCTCTTACCCATCCAGCTTTGGAACACAGCAGAAATTGCACCCCATAATTGTTCCATAGGATCTTCAGGGAAAGGCTTACCGAGAACTTCTTTAACTTTCTCTTTATAAATTTCGATCAATGCTGCAAGATCATCTGCTGTAAGATCGGTATCGTTGTGAGCACCACGAGCTTCTTTCATTTTATGAAGTTCTTTTTCTAATTGAACACGAACGCCCTGTCCTTCAGCTGGTTCGATACCGGCAGCTTTTTCCATTACAACATCCGAGTACATTTGAATCAATCTTCTGTGAGAGTCGTAAACAAATCTTGGATTACCGGTTTTTTTAATTAATGCTTCTCGAGTTTCGTTATTAAGCCCAACGTTTAGAATGGTTTCCATCATACCCGGCATTGATGCGCGTGCACCCGATCTTACAGAAACTAATAACGGATTTACTTTATCTCCGAATTTAGCTCCCATTTCTCTTTCAACTTTGGCAAGAGCATCCTTAACTTGTTTATCAAGTTCTTTAGGATATTTTTTATTGTTCTTATAATAAGCTGTACAAACTTCTGTTGTTATTGTGAAACCAGCTGGAACAGGTAAACCGATGTTAACCATTTCTGCTAAGTTTGCACCTTTACCTCCAAGAAGTTCTTTCATATCAGCTTTCCCTTCGGCTTTTTTACCGCCGAAGAAATAAACATACTTTGCCGTTTTTCCTTTTGCCATTACTTTTCCTCCAAATGATAATGTGATTTTTTAATTATAAGTCAGTTACCTTATTTATTAATAATTTTTCAAACTCTTCCTGGTTATCAAGTACAAGTTTGATTTTCAGATAATAAATATCAATGTCATCAAGGTCTTTTGAGAACTTGATTAACTTGACAGCATCCTTTTGTGTAGTTAATACACAGGTAGCATTGGTATCGTAAAACTTTTTTCTTATATCCTGAATTTCTTTTAAAGTATAATTTTTATGATCAGGGAATAACATTTTATTTCTTATGTCAATGTTGTTGTTTTCAAGTACACTTAGAAAAGAATGAGGTCTTGCTATTCCGCAAACAACCAGACTTTTTTGCCCTTGAAATTCCTCGATTGTAAATTCGTGATGACTTTTTACATCGTATATCCCAGTTGCTAAATAATAACCATAAAAAACAATTTTGTTTTTGAATCTATCAGAAAGTTTTTCTGGTATCTCAGCTTTCTCGGAAAATTTTCTATTTATAATAATTACATCGGCTCTATCAATTGATTCAAAAGGTTCTCTCATTAAACCGAGAGGAAGAATTTTTTGTTCTATACTATTCGTCTTAAGCAAGAATCTCTGGTCAATCATTACAATATCGAGGTTTCTATAAATCCATCGATGCTGAAATGCATCATCTAAAAGAATAATATTTACACCTGAATTACTGATTAATCGTTTAGCACCAACAACCCTTCTTTCGGAAACAGCTGTAGGAACTTTTAGTTCATCGGAAACAAGGTACATTTCATCGCCACATTCATCAACTGTAGTAAATATTTTATTGCCATCAGAAACGTAAATGTAACCGTAAGAGTTTCTTCCATAGCCCCGGCTAAGTATTCCAATCTTCTTTTTATATTTTTTTAGAATCTCTGCAAGGAATATCACTGCCGGAGTTTTACCGGATCCGCCAACAGTAAGATTACCTACCGATATTACGAATGCATTAACCTTTGTGATCTTGAATAATCCTATATTAAAAAAATAATTACGGATGCGAATAATTAACGCATATACAAACGTAAGTGGTGATAATATTATTCTAATAAAGTTTAACAACGTTCTATTGCTTCCTTTTGCAGTTTATTAAGCATTTCTTCGCATTGTAAAATAACATTTGATGTTTCATCGTAGCTTAAGTTCTGATCAATTTTAATTGGATCAGAATATTTTACATTCACATTACTAAAGGGAAGAGGTAACTCGAATTTATCCCAGCTCTTAAAAACAATCTTTCTATTACATCCTATTCCCGTAAGTATAAGTGGAACATTTCCTTTTTTGGCAGTAATTACAGCACCGGCTTTCATTTTATGGATTGGTCCGGTTGGACCATCTGGTGTAATTGCCAATGAATATTTATTATTTATCAAATCAAGAAGCATTACTAGAGCATCATTACCACCAATATGACTGGAACCGCGGACAATTTTGTAATTCCATTTTTCCAGAATATGCGCCAGTACATCACCATCTTTGCTTCTACTAACAAGAGCAGAACAATTGGTATTTCTATGTAAGTACCAGCCGATAACCATTGAACCATGCCAGAATGCTACAACAAAATTCTGATTAATAGCATTAAGTTTTTCGACCGATTCTTTATTGTCGATTCTGATTTTAACAGTAAATAGAAGAACATTAATTAAAAATCCGGCAATCTTTATTCCAAAGAACCTTAATAGATTTTTTATTGAGTTACTTAGCTTCATTTAATTGGGCTAAAATTAATTCTGCAGTTCGCTTTGATGCACCGGAATTTCCAAGCTTATTTTTTATTTCACCAAGCCGGGTTTTTATTTTCTCGTAATTTGTACTATTCGCTAAAAGTTTTTTGCAAGCTTCATAAATTTTGATACTGTTAACATCATTCTGGATAAGTTCATCAACTATAGTTTCACCAAGTAATATATTAGCCATAGCTATATTCTTAATTTTTACAAGCATTTTACCTAGGAAGTATGTTATGGCATTTGT